>NZ_JBFUAU010000005.1:0-124524 GCF_056406115.1 Arthrobacter sp. P1_D4
CCCCCACCACCAGGTGGGGGTCCTCCCGCATTTAAACCCCCACCACAAAATCCGGCCCGGGGCCCGGGGCCCGGGGCCCACGGCCCCGCAACACCTGCGGGAGCATCCCGCCAAACCCCGCCAAACGTGAGGGAGCGTCACCGCCGCACCCCGCCTAACGTGAGGGAGCATCCCGCCGCACCCCGCCTAACGTGAGGGAGCGTCACAGGACACCCCGCCCAAGGTGAGAGAGCGTCGGGAACAACGCCACAGCCGCCGTCGACCACCCATGGATGAGGGAGCTGCCCGCCAGCCGGCGGCCGCTGACAGAAGCGCCCCGGCAGGTTGTGAGACTTCCCACCGCGGGCCCCCTTTGACCTGGTGCCGTTAGCCGGTGGCGGGTTGCTCGCCTAGAATTGGGGGAGATGTACGGACTTCGAAGCGCTTGATTTCGGGTTGCGTAGGAAACGAAACACGGAACAGAGCGGCTGCGATTGCGCCAGTGGTCAGCTCACAACAGGAGGATTCCAGCATGGCTGAGCACAATGATGGCAACCGCGGTGGCAAGGCCCACGGCAACTCTGGCGGACGCAGTTCCGATGGAGCCCCTTTCCGCGGCACCAGCAACTCTGGCGGCGATCCCCGCGGATTCCGTTCCAGGGAAGACCGTGACCGTAAGCCGTATGGCGATCGTGCTCCGCGTGAGGGCGGGGATCAGCGCGGCTTCGGAAACAGCGAGCGTAGGCCGTACAGTGGCGGCGGTGAGCGTAAGCCGTATGGTGATCGTGCCCCGCGTGAAGGCGGGGGACAGCGCAGCTTTGGTGGCGACAGCCGCCCGTCCTATGGTGACCGTAAACCGTACAGCGGCGGCGGTGACCGTAAGCCCTATGGTGACCGTGCCCCGCGTGAGGGCGGGGATCAGCGCGGCTTCGGCGGTGGCGACCGTAAGCCTTATGGTGACCGTGCCCCGCGTGAGGGCGGGGATCAGCGCGGCTTCGGCGGTGGCGACCGTAAGCCTTATGGTGACCGTGCCCCGCGTGAGGGTGGGGGCCAGCGCAGCTTTGGTGGCGACAGCCGTCCGTCCTATGGTGACCGTAAGCCGTACAGCGGCGGCGGCGACCGTGACCGTAAGCCTTATGGCGATCGTGCTCCGCGTGAAGGTGGGGGCCAGCGCAGCTTTGGTGGCGACAGCCGTCCGTCCTATGGTGACCGTAAGCCGTACAGCGGCGGCGGTGACCGTAAGCCGTATGGCGATCGTGCTCCGCGTGAGGGCGGGGGCCAGCGCAGCTTTGGTGGCGACAGCCGTCCGTCCTATGGTGACCGTAAGCCGTACAGCGGCGGCGGTGACCGTAAGCCGTATGGTGACCGCGCCCCGCGTGAGGGCGGGGGCCAGCGCAGCTTCGGCGGCGGTGGCGACCGTGACCGCAAGCCGTACGGCAGCGGCGAGAACCGCAAGCCCTTCGCCACCCGCGAGGATCGTCCCGCACGGGGCTTCGACCGTGGCGACTCAGGCCCGCGCCAGTATGGACGCGACCGCCCCGAGGACCGTCCGGTTCGCGTGCCCAATGCCCGCGACCTCCGCAGCGCCAACCGCCCCGACCGGGAGCGTTCACCCCAGATCGACGAGGACGTCACGGGCAAGGAGCTTGACCGCGCCACGCAGCACCAGATCAAGACCCTCGAAGGCACCAGCGCCGAATGGGTGGCCCGCCACCTCGTCATGGCCGGGCGGCTCCTGGACGAGGAACCTGAGCTTGCCTTCCAGCATGCCCTGGCAGCCAGCCGCCGTGGCGGACGCCTCGCGTCCGTCCGCGAAGCTGTCGGCCTGACCGCCTACGCAGCCGGCCACTATGGTGAAGCCCTTCGGGAATTCCGGACCTACCGCCGGATCAGTGGCTCCAACATGCACCTGCCGGTCATGGCCGACTGCGAACGCGGCCTTGGCCGCCCGGACCGTGCACTGGACATGGCCCGGTCCGACGAAGCCAAGGATCTCGACGCCCCCGGCAAGGTGGAACTGGCCATCGTTGCAGCCGGTGCCCGCACCGACCTCGGGCAGCTCGACGCCGCGGTTTCCGAACTGGAAATCCCGCAGCTGGACATCAACCGCGCCTTTTCCTACAGCCCCCGGCTGTTCCGTGCCTATGCTGACGCGCTGACGGCAGCCGGCCGCGCTGCCGAAGCCACCAAATGGCAACGCCAGGCCACTGTGGCAGAAAACGCGCTGGGCCTCGGGGCTGACGAGGAACCCGACATCATCGATCTCGGCTGGGACGAGGAAGAAGAAGCCCGCGAGGAGGAACGGCAGCGCCGCCTCCGGGCGCAGGAGCATGCCGACACGCACGCCGGAACCGAAGAGCGCGCACCGCGTGCCGCAGGTGCCGCTGCCGCGGCAGAGGCCACCGGCGCCGCAGCCGGTGTGGCCGGCTTGGACGCGGGCGATGAGCTCGCCAGCGACGACGGAGCCGACGACGCCGAAGCCGACTACTTCGAGTCTGACGACCCCGAGTCCGACCTGGATTCAGTGGAATCCGACGTGCTCGACGAAGCTGATCACGAAGCCGAGGACGAAGCCGAGGACGAAGCTGATGACGAAGCGATCGCCGAGTCAGACCTGGAACTGAACGATGACGCGGACCAGGAACTCTCCGCTGACTCAGAGCGGGACCAGCACGAAAGTGTGGAGGACTAATCGCATGACGGGTACCGCCCTGATCTCCACCTTTGATGCCCTGCTCTCCGATCTTGACGGCGTTGTCTATGCAGGGCCCAACGCCATTCCCGGGGCCGTCGAGTCGCTGCGCCGGCTGGCCGGGGTGGGCGTCGGACTGGGCTACGTCACCAACAACGCATCCCGTTCCCCTGCACAGGTGGCCCAACACCTGCGCGATCTCGGCGCCCCCGCCGAGGACCACCAGGTGGTGAGCTCCTCGCAGGCGGCGGCAGCGCTGCTGGCGTCGATGCTGCCGGCCGGGGCACATGTGCTGATCACGGGCAGTGCCGCACTTGCCCGGGAAATTGAACTGGTTGGCCTGGTTCCCGTCCGCGGCGCGGAGGATGACCCCGTCGCCGTCGTTCAGGGCTTTAGTCCGGAACTTGGCTGGAAGGACCTCGCCGAGGCGTCGTACGTCGTCGCCGGCGGCGCCCTGTGGGTGGCCACCAACACGGACTGGTCCATTCCCCAGGCGCGTGGAATTGCCCCCGGTAACGGGACGCTCGTGGCCGCCGTGGCAGCCGCGACCGGCAAGAGCCCGATCGTGGCCGGCAAACCCGAAGCCCCCCTGTTCCACACGGCCGCCAAGCGGCTGGCGGCGGACCGGCCGCTGGTCGTCGGTGACCGCCTGGACACCGACATCCTGGGCGGCAACAACGCCGGTTTCGCCACCGTCGCCGTGCTGACCGGAGTGGACACAAGGGAATCGATCCTCGCGGCACGGTCTGTGGAACGCCCCGATTTCCTCATCAATGACCTGACCGGCCTGTACGCGCCATACCCTGCCGTAGAGCACGACGCCGGGCGGTTCCGCAGCGGCACGGCCTCGGCGACCGTGCGGGGGCAGTCGGTCCACATCAGCGGCGACCCCGCCGACCTCGATTCGTGGCGTGCCGCCTGTTCGGCCTGGTGGGCCGCAAACCCCGAGACGACCAGCGCACTGCCTCCGGTCCTCGAGTGGTCCGATCACTAGGCTGGACACATGAGCGAGCTACACCAGGGACTGGACCAGGCCCCAGACGAACAGCCGGCTGAGGCGCCGACCCCTGCGGCCGACGTCGCCTGGCCCGAGCTGCCGACGCAGCAGCTCCCGGCGGAGCTGTCCGGGCATGCGGCAGCAGAGCACGCGGCAGCAGTCCTGGATCCGGCTGTCAACGCTGTCCTGGACCGCCTCGGGGCCGTGCGGCAAATGCCTGTGTCCGGGCACGGCGAAGTGTATGCAGGCATGCATGATGCCCTGCTGGAGGCCCTGAACGAAGACGTGACCGGACACGCCGGCGTGGCGCGCCGTATCCATGCCGCGGGGAACGGGGGATCGTGAGCCGGCTCGACCAGGCACTCGTCAGCCGGGGGCTCGCCAGGTCCCGTACCCATGCCGCCCGGCTCATTGCCGAGGGCAAGGTGAGCTCCGGGGGCGAGGTCCTCGCCAAGGCGTCGCTGCAGGTCCCGGAGGACGCCGCGCTGGACGTCACGGCCTCGGCCGAGGACGGCTACGTCAGCCGCGCCGGGCACAAGCTGGCCGGCGCGCTGGATGCCTTTCCCGCCGTCGACGTCGCAGGCAAACGGTGCCTCGACGCCGGCGCCTCCACCGGCGGGTTCACGGATGTGCTGCTTCGGCGCGGTGCTGCCCACGTGGTGGCCGTCGACGTGGGGCACGGCCAGCTGGTGCCGGAAATCCGGAATGACTCCAGGGTTTCCGTGCACGAAGGCCTCAACGTCCGCTACATGGCGGCCGCGGAAATCGGCGGACCGGCCGCCCTGACGGTGGCTGATCTGTCCTTCATCTCGCTGACGCTTGTGGTGGCGCCACTCGCGGCCTGCACGCTGCCCGGCGGCGACCTCGTCCTCATGGTCAAGCCACAGTTCGAGATCGGCAAGGACCGGCTGGGCCGGACCGGCGTGGTCACCTCGGAACGCGAACGCCGGCTCGCCGTGGGCAAGGTGGCTTCCGCCGCCGTGGATGCGGGCCTGGTCTTGTCAGGCCTCGCCCAGAGCCCGCTGCCGGGCCAGGACGGCAATGTCGAATACTTCCTGTGGATAAAACGCGCGATGTCGGAAGTCCCGCCTAAGATCGAGGAGCGGGACGCAGCTGTTGCTGCGTTGCTCGGAACAATCTGGCCGAACCACTAGTACCACCAGAAGGCGGAACCTGATGAGCAGGCGTGTCCTGATCCTGGCCCACACAGGGCGCGAGGAGTCCCTCAAGGCTGCCTGGGAAGCGTGTGCGCTGCTGCACGAATCCGGGCTGGTCCCCGTTCTGCAGGAGAACGAGCTCGGGGACATGGTCCGCTTCTTCGGCCGGCTCGACCACCCGGTCGAGGTCCTTCACGATCACGTGAAGCTGCCCGAGGTGGAACTTGTCATGGTGCTCGGCGGGGACGGCACCATCCTCCGGGCTGCCGAACTGGTCCGCGAAGTCGACGTGCCGCTGCTTGGAGTGAACCTTGGCCACGTGGGGTTCCTGGCCGAGAGCGAACGGGCCGACCTCGCCCAGACCGTCGAGTGGATCGCCAGCCGTGACTACACGGTGGAGGAGCGCATGACGATCGACGTCCAGGTCTGGGTCCGCGGCCAGAAGATCTGGCACACCTGGGCCCTGAATGAGGCCGCGATCGAAAAGGGCAACCGGGAACGGATGCTGGAGGTGGTCACCGAAGTCGACGAACGCCCCCTGACCTCATTCGGCTGCGACGGCGTGGTCCTGGCCACGCCCACAGGCTCCACGGCCTACGCGTTTTCCGCCGGCGGTCCCGTGGTGTGGCCCGAGGTCGAGGCCCTCCTGATCGTGCCGATCAGCGCCCATGCCCTCTTCGCGAAGCCGCTCGTGGTTTCGCCCCGGTCCCGCCTCGCCGTCGAGATCCTGAACCGCACCGACGCCCAGGGTGTCCTCTGGTGCGACGGCCGCCGCTCGGTGGATCTGCCGCCCGGCGCGCGCGTCGAAGTGACCCGCTCCGCAACGCCCGTGCGTCTGGCCCGGACACACCAGACCCCCTTCTCCGGCAGGCTCGTGCGCAAGTTCCAGCTCCCCATCCAGGGCTGGCGCGGCCCCGTGCCCCAAACCCGGGCCATCCACACCGGCCCCCTCCCGATCATCCGCACGCCCCGTCCCATGCCGCCGCTTCCCTCGCCGCGCCACGAGGGAACTGCCGACGCGCCCGATCCCTCGCCAGATCCCACAACCGAGAAGTGAACCATGCTTGAAGAACTGCGTATCCGCGACCTCGGCGTCATCACCGACGCCACCCTGCCGCTGGGCCCAGGCCTCAGCGTGGTGACCGGTGAAACCGGTGCCGGCAAGACCATGGTGGTGACGGCCGTCGGGCTGCTCCTCGGTGCCAGGTCCGACGCCGGCGCCGTCCGCAGCGGCGCGAAGAGCGCCTCGGCGGAGGCCGTGCTGAAGCTCGACGCCGGCCACGCTGCCGTCGCGCGGTCCAGGGAAGCCGGGGCCGAGGTGGAGGAGTTCGACGGCGGTGTGGAACTCCTGCTGGCCCGCAGCGTCGGGGCCGACGGCCGCAGCCGGGCCTATCTGGGCGGACGCGCCGCGCCGGTGGGGGTGCTGGCCGAAATCGGCGAAACCCTCGTGGTGGTGCACGGACAGTCGGACCAGATCCGGCTCAAGAGCCCGGTGGCGCAACGCGGAGCCCTGGACAAATTCGCCGGCGAGAGCCTTGCCGGCGCGCTTGCCGCCTATCAGGACCTCTACGCGCACTGGCATGCCAGCCAGGGCGAGCTGGACTCCTTGCGCAGTGCCGCGCGTGAACGCCTCCGCGAGGCCGAGTCGCTGCACGTAGCCCTGGCCGAGATCGACGCCGTGGACCCGCAGCCGGGGGAGGACGAGGCCCTCAAGGCCGAGGCCGTGAAACTGGCCAACGTCGAGGAATTGCGGATCGCGGCCAGCACCGCCCACCAGGCGCTCATCGCCGAGGACTTCGGTGAAGAAGCCGACGCGACCACCCTCGTGGACGCCGCCAAACGCACCCTGGAGCACGTTGCCGAACACGACGGGGAGCTGGGCTCCGCCGCGGCACGCCTGGCCGAGGTCGGTTTCCTGCTCAACGACATCGCCGCTGAACTCGCCAGCTACCAGGCCGCCCTTGACACGGAGGGCCCGGAACGGCTCGCCGAAATCGAGGACCGACGGGCCGCGCTGGCCAAGCTGGTCCGCAAGTACGCGCCGAGCATTGACGAGGTGCTGGTCTGGGCGGAGGAGGCCCGGGCCCGGCATGAGGAACTCCAGGACGACTCCACCCGGATCGAAGCGCTGGACGCCGAGGTCGCCCGGGCCGAAACCGAGCTCCGGAAGAAGGCCGCCGGGATCAGCAAGGCCCGCAGCAAGGCCGCCAAGGACCTCTCCGCGCGGGTCAGCGCGGAGCTCACGGCGCTGGCCATGGCCGATGCCACCCTGGTCATCAATGTGGAGTCCGCGGGCCAGCTGGGACCGTTCGGGGCCGACGAAATCTCCTTCCTGCTTCAGCCGCACTCCGGCGCGCCGGCCCGGCCGCTGGGCAAAGGCGCCTCGGGCGGTGAACTCTCCCGCGTCATGCTCGCCATCGAGGTGGTGCTCGCCGCCGTCGATCCCGTCCCGACGTTTGTCTTCGACGAGGTCGACGCCGGCGTCGGTGGCCGTGCCGCCGTCGAGATCGGGCGCCGGCTGGCGATGCTGGCCCAGCACGTCCAGGTCCTCGTGGTGACCCACCTGCCGCAGGTGGCCGCGTTCGCGAACCAGCACATCAGGGTCACCAAGACCTCCGTGCGGGGCGCTGACGGGGCTACCGCCACCGGCTTCACCTCCAGCGACGTGCAGCTGCTGGACGAGGCCGAGCGGGTCCGCGAACTGGCCCGCATGCTGGCCGGCCAAGAGGACTCCGAATCAGCCCAGGCCCACGCCCAGGAGCTGCTGGACGACGCCAAACTCCTCCCGCAAAGCTAGGCGGGCCCGAAAGGACCTCCGCAGGGACTCCCGCAGGGACCGCTGCCAGGACAACAATCACATCGGGATCCCGCCAAGGAACCCGTGGAAGGCCGAATTGATGATAAGCTCAAACCCCGTGGTGCAGCGATCAAACTCTCGTGTAAATTCCCGGTTTCCGGGCTCGTCCAAGACGACCAAACACATCTTCGTCACCGGTGGTGTAGCGTCCTCGCTCGGTAAGGGACTGACGGCTTCGAGCCTCGGCCACCTCCTGCGGGCACGCGGTCTGTCTGTAACAATGCAAAAGCTCGATCCCTATCTGAACGTGGATCCGGGCACGATGAACCCCTTCCAGCACGGCGAAGTCTTCGTCACTGACGACGGCGCCGAGACGGACCTGGACATCGGCCACTATGAGCGCTTCCTCGATGAAAACCTCGAAGGATCGGCCAACGTCACAACCGGCCAGGTCTACTCGACCGTCATTGCGAAGGAACGCCGCGGCGAATACCTCGGCGACACCGTCCAGGTCATCCCGCACATCACCGATGAGATCAAGCGGCGCATGCGGCTTCCCGCCGAGGGCAAGAACGCCCCCGACGTCATCATCACCGAAATCGGCGGCACGGTGGGCGACATCGAGTCCCAGCCGTTCCTCGAATCCGCCCGCCAGGTCCGCCAGGACATCGGCCGCGGAAATGTGTTCTTCCTCCACGTGTCCCTCGTGCCGTACATCGGCCCGTCGCAGGAGCTGAAGACCAAGCCGACGCAGCACTCCGTTGCCGCGCTGCGCTCCATCGGCATCCAGCCCGAGGCAATCGTGATCCGGTCCGACCGCGAAGTCCCGCAGCCGATGCGCGACAAGATCGGCCGCATGTGCGACGTCGACATCGACGCCGTGATCGGCTGCCCGGACGCACCGAGCATCTACGACATCCCGAAGACCCTGCACTCCCAGGGCCTGGATTCGTACATCGTCCGCGCCCTGGACCTGCCGTTCAAGGATGTGGACTGGACCAGCTGGGACAAGCTGCTCGACGCCGTCCACAACCCGAAGCACGAAGTTGAGATCGCGCTCGTGGGCAAGTACATCGACCTGCCGGACGCCTACCTGTCCGTCACTGAGGCCCTGCGCGCCGGCGGCTTCGCCAACGACACCAAGGTCAAGATCCGCTGGGTCCCCTCGGACGAATGCGAAACCCGCGAGGGTGCCGTGCAGTCCCTGGCCGGCGTCGACGCCATCTGCGTTCCGGGCGGCTTCGGCATCCGCGGCCTGGAAGGCAAACTCGGCGCCCTGAAGTACGCCCGCGAAACCAAGCTCCCGGTCCTGGGCCTGTGCCTGGGCCTGCAGTGCATGGTGATCGAGTACGCCCGCAACGTAGTCGGCCTCGAAGGAGCGTCCTCGTCCGAGTTCGAGCCGGACTCCAAGTACCCCGTCATCGCCACGATGGAAGAGCAGCTGGACATCGTTGACGGCAAGGGCGACCTTGGCGGCACCATGCGCCTGGGCCTGTACGAAGCCAAGCTCGACGAAGGCTCCGTCGTCGCCGAGACCTACGGCGCCACCAAGGTCAGCGAACGGCACCGCCACCGCTACGAGGTCAACAACAAGTACCGCGATCAGATCGCCGCCAAGGGCCTGTCGTTCTCCGGAACGTCGCCCGACGGCAAGCTGGTGGAGTTCGTGGAACTTCCCCGCGACGTCCACCCGTACTACGTGGCCACGCAGGCGCACCCAGAGCTCAGCTCGCGGCCCACGCGCCCGCACCCGCTGTTCGCGGGCCTGATTGAGGCTGCCCTTGGCCACCAGCGGGCCGGCGATGCCGCGCCCGCTGCCAGCAGCAGCCCGAGTGCAAAGGCCGATGCCCCGGCACCTGCGCCCAAGCCCTCGTCGGCAGCAGTGTCCAAGTAATTTCCAACTGAATCAAAGGACGGCGCGATGCCCGGTATGTCTGAGACCCCCAATGCTGCACGGCAGGTTTCGGATGAGCCGAGCCCGCGCCGTCTTTTGTCGTCCCGGAAGGTGTACGAGGGCAGGATCTGGGACGTCGTCAGCGACAGTTTCCAGCTCAACGACGACGGCGACACCCTGGTCCGGGACTATATCGACCATCCCGGCGCGGTGGCGGTTCTCCCGATGAACGACGACGGCGACGTGCTGCTGCTCCGGCAGTACCGGCACCCCGTCGGCATGGATCTCTGGGAGATCCCCGCCGGGCTGCTTGACGTCGAAGGGGAGGACTTCGTCGTCGGGGCCGCCCGCGAACTGGCCGAGGAAGCGGACCTCGTCGCGGACCGCTGGAACGTGCTGGCGGACTTCTTCAACTCCCCGGGCTCCTCCAGCGAGGCCATCCGCATCTACCTGGCCCGAGGCCTGAGTGAGGTGCCGGGACATGAGCGGCACGTCCGCACAGACGAGGAAGCCGAAATCGAACTGCACTGGACCCCGCTGGACGAGGCCGTGCAGGCGGTCCTTGACGGCCGCCTCCACAACCCGTCCGCCGTCGTCGGCGTCCTGGCTGCTGCCGCCGCCCGCGCGGGCAACTTCGAAAGCCTCCGCCCGGCCGACGCGCCCTGGCCCGCCCATCCCAGCCAGCGCTAGTGGAACCGCTGATCGCCGAACGGCCGGCCCCGGCGCAACTTCCGGCCCCGGCGCAGGCAGCCGCTCCCGAGCGCCCGCCCGCCAGGGCGTTGACGGCGATCGACCGCGCAATCACTGACTACCTGCAGCACATGGGCGTGGAGCGGGGCCTCGCGGCCAACACGCTCTCCGCCTACCGGCGGGACCTGGCCCGCTACGCCAGGCATCTGGCCCACGCGGGCCGGGAACGCCCCGCGGAGATCACCCGGCACGACGTCACAGCCTTCGTTCAGGCGCTCTCCGACGGGTCCGACGGCGGCTCCGCCTTGGGCATCCGCTCGGCGGCCCGGACGGTGGTGGCTGTGCGCGGACTCCACAAGTTCTGGGCCCTCGAAGGCATCACGTCCACCGACCCGGCCAGCGACGTCCACCCGCCCATGCCCGGCAAGCGGCTGCCCAAGGCCATCAGCGTCGACGAGGTCACCCGGATCCTCGAGGCGGCCGGCACGGACACGGCGACCGGCCTGCGCGACCGCTCGCTGCTCGAATTCCTCTATTCCACCGGTGCCCGCATCAGCGAAGCCGTGGGCCTGGACGTTGACGACATTTCCCTGCATACCTCGGGCGGGTCCGACGCCGGCGAAGGGCCCGCGATCGTCAGGCTCTTCGGCAAGGGCTCCAAGGAACGCCTCGTCCCGCTCGGATCCTATGGGGCACGAGCCCTTGACGCCTACCTCGTCCGCGGCCGGCCCCTGCTGGCCGCCAAGGGCAAGGGCACCCCTGCCCTGTTCCTCAACGCCCGCGGCGGCAGGATCAGCCGGCAAAGCGCCTGGACCATTTTGAAGGCGGCGGCGGACAAGGCCCACATCACCAAGGACGTTTCGCCGCACACGCTGCGGCACTCCTTCGCCACCCACCTGCTGGAGGGCGGCGCCGACGTCCGGGTGGTGCAGGAACTGCTGGGGCACGCCTCGGTGACCACCACGCAGGTCTACACCCAGGTGACGGCCGATACGCTGCGGGAGATCTATGCCGCCGCGCACCCGCGCGCCCTGGGCTAAGGTATAGTCCGCCGGTCCCGCACCGCGCCGGTTACGGCGAACTTTTTTGCGGGCCTGTGTAAGGAAATGCCGTTCACTGGACACTTACACATCAAGAAGAAGTCATCGATGTCCGGGGGAACCACCATGTTGGCTGCCAAAGAGCAAGCGTTCATTGATCTGCACACCCAGCACTCCGCGCGGGTCTACCGCTACATTGCGTGCCGTATCAGTGACGGGCACCGCGCCGAGGAACTGGCCGCGGACGTCTTCAGAATTGCCTGGGAGAAGGAGCTGGCGGAACCGCCCGGCATTGGCTGGTTGTTGGCAACGGCCCGGAATGTGGTCGGCAATGAGTACAAGGGCCGCCGGCGCCGCCAGGAACTTGTCGAAAGGCTGAAAGACGATGTCCGCAGCCAAGCCCCCGGGTCAAACGATGAAGAACGAGCCGCCGTGGCAGAGGTGCTGGTGCAGCTCAGGGAGCGGGACCGCGAAGTCCTCATGCTCAGCTACTGGGACGAGCTGACCATCGCTGAACTGGCGCAGACGCTGGGATGTTCTTCATCCGCCGCTGCGGTTCGCCTGCACCGGGCACGCCGCGCGTTCGCGAAAGCTGCCCCCTCGCATCTCATGACCGAACGGAAGGACTAGCCATGGACCGCATCGAACAGCTCATGAGGGATGCAAAACCTCGGGTGGGAGCGCCGGGAGCAGAGCCGGGAAGCGACTCTGCCCGCTCAATCGTATTTTCCACGGATCCGAATGTCGTCCTTTTGGCAGGGCGCACTCCGGCACGACGGAATGCCGTGCGGGCTGCGGCCGCGACTGTACTGGCCGCTGCAGCCATCGTTGGCGCGGTGGTTGTCGGCGGCAATCTGATGCCGCAACCAGCGCCGGGGCCTGCCCAGACGGGCATCCCGGTCCCGACTGTCTCCGCCAGCCCATTGCCGTCGTCCCCAACCCCGTCCGCTGCCTCACCAGCCGCCCCGTCGTCTCCCACGAAAGCGGGTCCTGCCGCTTTGAGCACCGGCGGGGTCGCATGCACCCTGGCCAACATTGACCAGCAGCGCAATGACCAGCAGCGCGCGATCATCCCGATTGCCCCCGCCGACCAGGGCTACTACACGGTGCTGGGCTGCGCCGGCGGATGGCTCGCCTACTCCATTTCCGGTGACGGGATCCGGGCACTCCAGCTCGATGGCGGCAACGCCTGGTTCAAGATTGCCAAACTGCAGAACGGCCGATTCCTCTGCGATGTCCGGCAGGAGTGGTCCAGCGTCTACAACTGGGAGTTCCAAGCCACGAACAACCAGGGCCTCACGCCGCAGCAGGCCATGGACAAAGAATTCGCGCAGAAGGGGATACCGGTCGAACTGAGGCAGCAGCTTGTCGGCGACGGCCCGGCCGCCGGATAGCGCCGGCAGCCTGCGGCAGCTATAGGGTTGAGCACATGAAGCTCACGCCCGTCACTCTCTGCTTCCCGCTCCGTGATGCGGAGAGCGGCACCGAGGTGCTGCTGGGCATGAAGAGGACCGGCTTTGGCATCGGCAAGATCGTGGGAATCGGCGGCCACGTGGAGCTGGGGGAGAGCGACGCCGAGGCCGTGGTCCGCGAGGTCTGGGAAGAAGCCGGGATCATAGTGCTCCAAGAGGACCTGGCCCACGCCGGCGTTGTCGAGTTCATCTTTCCGGCCCGGCCCGACTGGAACATGTCGTGCCGGCTCTTCACCACCCGGCGGTGGCACGGCGAACCCGCCGAGAGCCCGGAAATCACGCCCGAGTGGTTCGACTCCGCGGCGTTGCCGCTGGAGCGGATGTGGCAGGATGCGGGGCATTGGCTGCCTCCGGCGCTGGCAGGCGAAACGATCGACGTCGTCGTGGTCCTCAACGAGGACAACGAGACCGTTGCGTCGGTCCGCATCCCGCGACGCTGAAGTTCGCGGGCAAACAGCACGGGCCGGCCACCTACGAATAGGTGGCCGGCCCGTGCCGGCGTCCGGTCCCGCGCGTCCCGCAGGAAGCCCTGCTACGCCAGGTGCCGTTCCTCGACGCCGTTGTACTCGCTCAAGGGGCGGATCAGGGAGTTCGAATCCAGCTGCTCCATGATGTGCGCCGTCCAGCCCGTGATGCGGCTGGCGACGAACAGCGGGGTGAACGTGGCGGTGTCGAAGCCCATGAGGTGGTACGTGGGTCCGGTCGGATAGTCGAGGTTCGGCTTGATCCCCTTCGCCTCGTCCATCGCCGTCTCGAGCCCGTTGTAGAGGCCCAGCAGCTCCGGCCGGCCATAGTGCGCGATCATCTTGTCCAGCGCCGACTTCATGGTGGGCACCCGGGAGTCGCCGTGCTTGTAGACGCGGTGGCCGAAGCCCATGACCTTCTTTTTGTGGGCCAGGGCGTCCTCCATCCAGGCCTTGGCCCGGACGTGGGCGTCCTCCAGGGACTCCTCCGGCCGGATGCCGATCTCGTCAAAGGTGTGCATGACGGCCTCGTTGGCACCGCCGTGCAGCGAACCCTTGAGTGCCCCAATGGCGCCGGTCACGGCAGAGTGCAGGTCCGAGAGCGTGGAGGTGATTACCCGGGCCGTAAACGTCGAGGCGTTGAAGGAGTGCTCGGCGTACAAAATCATGGAGACATTGAACGCGTCGACTACTTCGGGGACGGCTTCCTCACCAAACGTCATCCAGAGGAAGTTGGCGTCGTAGCCCAGATCCTCGCGGGGTTCCACCACGTCCTGGCCGTGCCGGCGCCGCTGGTCGTAGGCCACCACTGCCGGCATCGCGGCGAACAGATCGATGGCCTTGGCCAGGTTGGCTTCGCGCGAGGCGTCCTCGGCGAGGGGGTGCCGGGCACCCAACACCGACGTGGCAGTCCGGCAGACATCCATGGGGTGCGCGGTGGTGGGCAGCGCGTCAATCACCTGTTTGACGACCGGATCCAGGGCGCGCCCGGCGCGTTCCCGGGCGGTGAACTCCGCCAGCTGCTCCGCGTCGGGCAGCTCGCCGTTCCAGAGCAGGTACGCGACTTCCTCGAAGCTGCACTTGGCAGCCAGTTCCTGGACGGGGTAGCCGCGGTACAGCAGCGAGTTCGTGTCCGGGTTGACCTTGGAGACCGCGGTGTAGTCCACCACGACGCCGGCGAGGCCCTTCTTAATGTCCTGTTCAGCCATGCTGAAACTCCTTTGTTCCTAACGCCTGTATACCGGCACGTGCCGGAGGTTCTATGCGGGGCTTACTTACCGGGGATCTGGAAATTAAAGACTCCGGTATCGAAACGGTTGTAAGCCTCGTAATCAACGAGATCGTACAAACGCGCACGGGTCAGCATGCTTCCAACCTGTGCCTCCTGGGTTCCGTCGGCCTTAATCGATTCCAGAGTACGCTCCGCAGCGCCCATGGCACTACGGAGCAGCGTCACCGGATAAATGACCATATTGACGCCGACGCCGGCCAGCTCCTCCACGGTGAACAAGGCACTCTGGCCGAATTCGGTCATGTTGGCCAGGATCGGGACGTCAACGGCATCGCGGATGGCCTGGAATTCGGCCAGGTCCTTCATCGCCTCCGGGAAGATCGCGTCCGCACCGGCCTCCACGAGCGCTTTGGCGCGCTCCTGGGCGGCCTCGAGCCCGTCCGTGGCGCGGATGTCGGTCCGGGCCATGATCAGGAAGTTCGGGTCGCGGCGGGCATCGGCCGCGGCCCGGATCCGCTTGGTGGCGGTCTCCAGGTCCACGACGTTCTTCCCGTCGAGGTGGCCGCAGCGCTTGGGGTTGAACTGGTCCTCGATGTGGCAGCCGGCCAGGCCGGCGTTCTCGAGTTCCTGGACCGACCGGGCCACGTTCATGGGCTCACCGAAGCCGGTGTCGGCGTCGACGATCGCCGGCAGGTCCGTCATCCGGGCGATCTGCCCGGCGCGGGTGGCCACCTCCGTGAGGGTGGTCAGCCCGATGTCCGGCAGGCCCAGGTCATTGGCGAGGACGGCGCCGGAAATGTACACCCCGGCGAAGCCCTTCTCCTCGATCAGCCGCGCCGAGAGCGGGTTGAACGCGCCGGGGAACTGGGCGATGGTGCCGGAGGCGAGGATTTCGCGGAACCGGATCCGCTTCTGCTCAGGTGTGACCTTCGAATACAACATTAAAAGAGTCCCTTCGGGGCTCCGGCGAGGTCGATCACGCCGTCGGCGGCCTGGATGTTCAGCTGGTCCAGCTCGCCGGCGGCGAGCTCGGGGAGCCGGGCGGCGGCGGCAAGGAAGCGTTCGATCTCCTCGTCGGCCACCAGGCCGGCGGCGAGGGTGCGGAACTTGTTGACGTACTGCTCCCGGGCGAACGGCCGGGCGCCCAGCGGGTGGGCATCGGCGACCGCGATGTCATCGGTGATGACCGTGCCGTCCTTGAGCGTTATTTCCACGGTGCCGCCGAAGGCCTTCTCGGCGATGTCCAGGGAGTGGTAGCGGCGGGTCCATTCCGGATCCTCGACAGTGCTGACCTTGTGCCAGAGTTCCACGGTGTCCGGGCGGGCAGCGCGTTCCGGGGCGTAGGAGTCAACGTGGTGCCAGGTGCCGTCCTGCAGGGCGACGGTGAAAATGTACGGGATCGAGTGGTCCAGCGTCTCGCGGCTGGCCGTCGGATCGTACTTCTGCGGGTCGTTGGCGCCGGAGCCGATCACGTAGTGGGTGTGGTGGCTGGTCTTGATCAGCACGGATTCGACGTTGGCCGGGTCCGTGACCTCGGGGTGTTCGCCGTTGAGCTTGCGGGCGAGGTCGATCCACGCCTGGGCCTGGTATTCGGCCGAGTGTTCCTTGGTGTAGGTGTCCATGATGGCCCGCTTGGCTTCGCCGGCCTCGGGCAGCGGCACGGTGTAGGAGGCGTCCGGGCCGTCCAGCATCCAGGCGATCACGCCGTCTTCGCCCTCGTAGATCGGCACGGGGGAGGTCTGGCCGCGCATCGCACGGTCCGCGGATTCGACGGCCATCTTGCCGGCGAACGCGGGGGCGTGCGCCTTCCAGGTGGAGATTTCGCCCTTGCGGGACTGCCGGGTGGCGGTGGTGGTGTGCAGCGCCTGGCCGACCGACTGGAAGATGGTCTCGACGTCGAGGCCCAGCAGGGTGCCGATGCCGGCGGCGGCGGAGGGGCCGAGGTGGGCCACGTGGTCGATCTTGTGCTTGTGCAGGCAGATGGCCTTGACCAGGTTGACCTGGATCTCGTAGCCGGTGGCGATGCCGCGGACCAAGTCCCGGCCGCTGGAACCGACGTGCTGGGCGACGGCCAGGACCGGGGGGATGTTGTCACCCGGGTGCGAGTAGTCCGCGGCCAGGAAGGTGTCGTGGTAGTCGAGTTCACGGACCGCGACGCCGTTGGCCCAGGCGGCCCATTCGGGGGAGACGCGTTCCTCGATGCCGAAGACCTTCGCGCCCTTGCCGCCGGTGCTGGGGCCGTGGGTGAGGGCCTGGGCCCGGGCCGCGACGATCGGGGCGCGGTTCAGCGACGCGATCGCCACCGAGGCGTTGTCGATGATCCGGTTGATCACCATGTCGGTGACCTCATCGGTGACCTCCACGGGATCAGCGGCGACCTTGGCGATCTTGTAGGCGAGCTGGTCCTCGCGGCCCAGGTTTTCCTCGCTCTTGTAAACGCGGACGTGGTGTTCCTTAACCATGGTGCTCCCTTTGCTGAGGTGTATGGGTGGCTTTGACGTGCGAAAGACTGCGGTGCAGGTGAAGCGTGGTGGCGGCCTCGGCCAGGCGCGGGTTGCCGGCGGCGATCGCCTCGGCGATGGCCGCGTGCTCGGCGGCGGCGGCAGTAAGCCGGGTGGCGTCGTCGGCGGCCAGCCGGCGGACGCGCACGAGGTGGACGCGGAGGCTGCGCATGGCCTGGACGAGGTAGGCGTTGGAGATGGCAGCGTCGATGGCCGCGTCCAGCCGTCCGACCAGCCCGTAGTAGTCGTGCAGGGCCGGATCCTGGCCGCCGATCAGTTCCGGGGCCTGGAGCAGTTCGCGCCGCAACGCATCGAAGGTTGCGGGGTCGCCGCGCTCGGCGGCGAGGGCGGCGGCCCTGCCCTCGAGGGTTTCGCGCAGTTCGAACAGTTCGTCGATGTCGTCCAGGGAAATGTCGGTGACGACGACGCCGCGGCCGCCCGCCGTCGTCGTCAGCCCTTCGGCCGTGAGCCGGCTGAGGGCCTCCCGCAGCGGGGTGCGGGAGATGCCGAGGCGCGCCGACTGTTCCACCTCCGCGAGCACGGTTCCGGGCAGGAGGCGCCATTCGATGATGTCGTCGCGCAGGGCCGCGTAGGCCTTGTCGCTGGCGCGCATCCTGCCTCCTTCGGTGGTGGCTGTGTCGGGATGGAACATCATCAGTGTATACACGCCACGGCCCTATGCCCAGCAATTGCCGCCTGTGGTGAACAAATAGCCGAGTTGTGTATACATGACCCTTGTATCGCCGGTCCGCCCCGGTTTACCATGGCTGCATCACAACGTCGTGGACAGGATGTACGTCATGGTCACCAAGAGCTACCGGGCCGCCTACGAACGGAGCCTGGAACATCCCGCAGAGTTCTGGCTGGAGGCCGCGGAAGGGATCTCCTGGCAGACGCCACCGCAGCAGGCCCTTGACGCGGGCCGGGCGCCGCTCTACGACTGGTTTCCGGACGGGGTCCTGAACACGTCGTACAACGCCCTCGACCGGCACGTCGCCCAGGGCAGGGGTGAGCAGGATGCCCTGGTCTACGACTCAGCGATGTTGGGCATCCGGCAGAGCTATACCTATGCGGAACTGACGGACCTCGTGGCCCGGTTCGCCGGTGTCCTGCGCCGCAGCGGCGTCGGCAAGGGCGACCGCGTGGTGATTTACATGCCGATGATCCCCGAGGCCGTGATCGCGATGCTGGCCACCGCACGGCTCGGCGCCGTGCACTCGGTCGTCTTCGGCGGGTTTGCTCCCAAGGAACTTGCCGCCCGCATCCGCGACGCAGCCCCCGCGGCGGTGGTGGCGGCGTCCGGCGGCATCGAGCCGTCGCGCCGGATTGAGTACCTGCCCGCCGTCGCCGAGGCCCTCAGTATCGCCGGCGCCGCCGGAACCCCGGTGCTGGTCAAGGCCAGGGACGGCTTCGCCTCGACGGTGGCCTCCATGGCGGCCGAGCACCCCGAATGGCTCGACTGGGACACCGAGATGGCCTCCGCCGAGGCGGCCGCGCCGGTGGACGTCAAGGCCACGGACCCGCTGTACATCCTCTACACCTCGGGCACCACCGGCTCGCCCAAGGGCGTGGTGCGGGACAACGGCGGCCACGCCGTGGCCCTGAAATGGACCATGGAAAACCTCTACGACGTCGGTCCCGGCGACGTCATGTGGACCGCCTCGGACGTCGGCTGGGTGGTGGGCCACTCCTACATCGTCTACGGTCCGCTGCTGGCCGGCGCCACCACGGTGCTGTACGAAGGGAAGCCGGTGGGGACGCCCGACGCCGGCGCGTTCTGGCGGGTCATCCAGGACCACAAGGTCAACGTGCTGTTCACCGCGCCCACCGCGCTGCGGGCCATCCGCAAGGCCGACCCTGAGGGCCGGTTCCTGGACAAATACGACATTGCCAGCCTGCGGACCCTGTTCGCGGCCGGCGAGCGGCTGGACACCGATACCTTCCACTGGGCCTCCCGGGTGCTCGGTGTTCCGGTGGTCGACCACTGGTGGCAGACGGAGACCGGCTGGGCCATCTGCGCCAACCCCCGCGGCCTCGGCGGACTGCCGATCAAGGCCGGGTCGCCGAGCGTCCCGATGCCCGGCTTCCGGCTCAACGTCGTCGACGGCGCCGGCGGGGACGTCGAGGCCGGCATGGAAGGCAACATCGTCCTGGGCCTGCCGCTGCCGCCTGGCACCCTGACCACGCTCTGGCGCAACGACGACCGCTACATTTCCTCCTACCTCCAGGCGTTTGAGGGCTACTACGCCACCGGTGACTCCGGCTACCGGGACGAGGACGGCTACGTCTTCGTCATGGGCCGCACAGATGACATCATCAACGTCGCCGGACACCGGCTCTCCACCGGCGCCATGGAACAGGTGATCGGCCAGCACCCGGCAGTTGCCGAATGCGCCGTGATCGGCCTCGCCGACCCGCTCAAGGGCCAGCGGCCCAGCGGCTATGTGGTCCTCAAGTCCGGGGTTGACGTGCCCGAGGACGTCCTCGTCAAGGACCTGATCGCCCTGGTCCGGCGCGACATCGGGGCCGTGGCGGACTTCAAGCACGTCACCGTGGTGGACGCTCTGCCGAAGACCCGTTCGGGAAAGATCCTGCGCAAGACCATGCGCCAGATCGCCGACGGCGAGACCTACGTGGTGCCCTCCACGATCGAGGACGCCGGCGTGATCGACGCGCTGATCGACACCCTGCGCCCCGGCCCTGCGTGACCGGAGCAGCCTCGTGGTCTAGTGATAGTCGCCGGCCCGTTCGCGGGCGATTTCCAACAGGGTGGAGTGGAAGGCCACCTCGGCCGGGGCATAGACCTTGTCCTCCCGCTGCGCCAGCAGTATCCTCCGCAGCGGGGCAGCGGAACCCAGGCTCAGCACCTTCACGTCGGGATGCTGAAGTGCTACGGCGGTCTTGGGCACCATGGCCACGCCCATTCCCACGCTGACCATGGCCTGGGCCTCCTGGTAGTCGTTGGCCAGGAAGGCAATCTCCGGTTCGAATCCGGCGTCGTGAGCGGAGCGCTGCAGCACCTCCACGACGGGGTGGGCCTCGGCGCGCACGATCCAGGACTCGTTGCGCAGGTCGTCCATGCTTACCTGCTCACGCTCGGCGAGCGGGTGGCTGCGGGCCACCAGGATGACGGTGCTCTCCCGGAAGACCTCGGTTACGCGGATGGAATCGTCCCGGAACGGGTTCCAGGGGTAATCCCAGAGCAGGCACAGACCCGTGACTCCGGACTGCAGATCTGCGACGAGTTCATCGAAGCGGGCGCTGCGCAACGAGAGGCTGATGGCCGGGTAGCGCTTTTTGAAGGTCCGGATGACGATGGGCAGGAAGGATCCGGCCAGGGTTGGGAACGTACCCACGGTCAGGGAACCGCGTCTTAGGCCCGCAATCTGGCCCAGGTCGGACCGGGCTGCCTGCATCTGCCAGACGATCTTGCGGGCGTGGCCGGCCAGAACCTGGCCGGCCTCGGTGGGCACCACCCCGCGGGAGCGACGGGTGAGCAGAGGCTGCCCCACCTCCTGCTCGAGCTTGCGCAGCTGCTGGGAGACGGCCGAGGGCGTGTACATCATCAACTCGGCCGCCGCGGTGATCGAGCCCTGCTCCACCACCTCCAGCAAAAGCGCCAGCCGCCTTATATCGAACAAATCCTGGCCTTCGTCCTTTAGCAATGCTTCACCCTTCTTCGCCTTTGGTTCATTCCCTGCCGGGACCGGGCCTCCCTTGAGGACTTCGAGCACTTTTCCTGGCAACGGACGCTTTGCAGCTGGGGAATAATCCTCCAGCGCTCTATGAGTTAAGCAATCCTACATCCCCCTGAAAAAATCCAACATTGTCTAAAGTTGTGATCTGGCTCAATCTCTTTTCAGGTCCTCATTCAAGTCTGAGGCACGAGGAGAAGCGGGAAAAACCATGAAGATCGAAGCCCAATGGATGCGCGGAGGCACCAGCAAGTGCTGGGTGTTCGAAGCGGAACATCTTCAGGCGGGCGGCACCAGCCTCGATGTGCTGCTGCCGCGGCTGTTCGGCAGCCCGGACCCGCGCCAGATCGACGGCGTCGGCGGCGCCACCTCGACCACCAGCAAGGCCGTGATCCTGCACCGGCCCGTCAGTGGGGACATCGACGTTGAGTACACTTTTGCCCAAGTGGGCGTCGAAGAGGCCGCGGTGGACTGGGGCAGCAACTGCGGGAACGGCTCGGCGGTGGTGGGTCTGTACGCCATCGAGAAGGGCTGGGTGCTCCCCAACGGAGACGTTACCCGGATCGTCACCCGCAACACCAACACCAACCAAATCATCGTCCAGCGCGTGGCCACCCCTGCCGGAGCCCTGGCCTCCGTTCCGGACGCCCGGATGCCAGGCGTACCCTTCCCCGGCTACGCTGTGGGGCTCGGCTTCCAGGACCCTGCCGGCAGGACCACCGGTGCGCTGCTGCCCACCGGAGCGGCCACTGACACCCTCACCGCCGGCGGAACCCGCTGGACTGTGTCGATGGTCGACGCCGGAGCGCCCGTGGTGATCGTCAACGCCGAAGAACTGGGCCTGGACCTGGCCAGGTACGACAGCTGGCGCGCCGGAGTGGAGTTGCAGCTGGATACCCTGGAGCAGATCCGGCGGCAGGCGGCGGTGCGGATGGGGCTGGTCCGCACAACAGCCGAAGCGGCCCGGGCCATCCCCAAGCTCGCCATCGTAGCCGCGCCCGCCCAGGCCGACCCCGGCTGCGACGCCAACGTCATGATGCTCTCCATGGGCAAGCCCCACCCGGCCCTGGCCATCACCGGCAGCATCGCCCTGACCCTGGCCGCCCGCACCCCCGGCACCGTGCTGCACACCATCACGGGCGACTCCCTGGGGAGCACGCTCCGGCTCCGCACCCCCGCCGGGGTCATCGAGACCTGGAGCGAGGAGCACGACGGGACGCTCCTCGTAGGCGTCGACCGCACGGCCCGCACCATCGCCACAACCATCATCCATCTCCCCGAGGTCCCCGGCAGCGCCGTCGCTGCCTCCCTCGCGGGAGCCACCCGCTGAGGAGACGATCATGACCAAGACTGAGCACCGCACCGCTGTCGCTGCGGACGAGACCCGGGACAACGATGCCCCGCGTCCAACCCGCCGCCGCCGAATCCTACTGGCGGCGGCCGCCGGGTTCGCGTTCCTGGCGTTGATTGCGCTCGTGCTGGGGGGTGATATCTTCAACCCTTCGGCCACCCCGCAACCGGAGCACTCCATGACCGCTGTCCAAATCATCCCGCTCGTCATCCTCGTCATAATGTTCATCGTCGCCACGAAATGGCCGCTGAACATCGGCGTGATGGGGCTGGTGGCCTCCTTCGGCGTCGGCTATTTCATGCTCGGAATGACGGACAAGCAGATCCTCGAAGAGTTCCCCGCCAGCATCGTCGTGACGATCATCGGAGTCACGTACTTCTTCAGCATGGCCCAGCGGAACGGCACCATCGACATCATCGTCCAGACCTGCGTACGCCTCGTCAGGGGCAAGACGATGCTGCTGCCCTGGGTGTTCTTCCTGATCGCTGCTGCGCTCACGTCACTGGGCACCTTCTCGCCGGCCGCCGTCGCGCTGCTGGCACCGGCGGCCATCGGCTTCGCCTACGAGTCCCGGATCCATCCCGTGCTGATGGGCGCATTCATCATCAACGGAGCCCACGCCGGCGGCTTTTCCCCGCTGTCCGTCGCCGGGGTGCTGGTGCACGACATCGCCCTGAAGAACGGATTTCCCATTTCCCAGGGCGCACTCTTCATCGCCAGCTTCGCCATCAATCTCATTCTCTCCGTGCTCACCATCGTCCTGTTCGCCCTCCTGGGCAGGCTGCGGGACGGCGAAGGCGGCCAGCATGCCGACGTCGACACCGCCCGCACCAGCCGCCCTCACGGGCAGCAGATCCTCACGCTGGCACTGATCGCGGTGATGCTCGTGTGCACCCTGGGCTTCCACTTGCCGATCGGCTTTGTCGCGCTCTCTGCCGGACTCCTGCTGGCGCTGGTCAACATCAAAGAACACCAGACGTTCATCGGCGGCGTCTCCTGGTCCACCGTCCTGCTGGTAGCCGGCATGATCACCTATGTCTCCCTGCTCCAGCACGTTGGCGTCATCGACACCCTCGCTGAGCAGGCTCTGGCACTGGGCGCACCGCTGCTGGTGGCCCTGGTCCTCTGCTACGTCATTGGGGTCGGCTCAGCCTTCGCCTCATCCACGGCGTTGCTGACCGCGTTCATTCCCCTGGCCGGTCCGCTCCTGGCTACCAGCTCGCTGAGCGCCTCAGGAACGGTCGCGGCGCTGGCTATAGCTGCCACGGTGGTGGATGTCTCGCCCTTCTCCACCGACGGGGCGCTGGTGGTCGCCAACGCCCGCGCCAACGACAGGCAGCGAGTCTACCGGCAGCTGATGGCGTATGCCGGGGGAGTGGTGCTCGTAGCCCCGGCCCTCGCCTGGGTCCTGCTGGTTCCCACCGGCATCATGTAAAACGCACGGCCATCGGCGACGCGGCTCCCGATAGCCAGGCCGCCCCCGCCGCATGGAATGAAGTCTTCGGTTGCGGCAAGCAACCAGGAAGAAGGCCCGGACACACATAGTCCGTAGGCACCAGACCGCAGTGGGGCGGCGAATGATGATCACCCGGATCATCGCCTATTCGCAACGCGCGCCGCCCCACTGCCCTGAAACGTCAACAGCGGCCGCATGGCACCAAGCATTCGAGACCATCCCCGCAAGGAAACCGCCGGGACGGCATTTCGCGGCAGTGTTTCCCGGGACTACCGGCAAGTGCCCTCCCGGTGACGGGAACGGGGGAGCGGCAGGCCTACGTCCGCGGCCGGTTCCAGCGGTATTCGTTCTCCGGCCGGCCGGGGGCGCCGTAGCGGGCGGCGCGGGTGACCGTTCCGGCGTCGGCGAGGTACTCGAGGTAGCGCCGGGCAGTGACCCGGGACATCCCGAGCGCCTCCATGACCTCGCTGGCCGACACCGCCTCGGCCTGCTGCCTGATGTAGTCCTGGACGGATTCCAGCGTGGATACGGCCAAGCCCTTGGGCAGCGACAGCTCGGACGGGGCACGGAGGCTGGCGAAGGCCTGGTCCACATCGCTTTGGGACGCCCGGGCTCCGGCTTCCCCGGCCAGGGGCGCGGCCAGCTGCTCGCGGAACAGCCGGTAGCTGGCGAGCTTGTCCGCAAAGGTCGCGTAGGTGAACGGCTTGATCAGGTACTGGACCACGCCGGTAGCCACCGCGCTGCGGACAATGTTAAGTTCCCGCACCGCGGTGATGGCGATGATGTCCGCGAACAGTCCGGCCGCCCGCATCCGGCGTGCGATGTCCAGCCCGTGCAGGTCCGGGAGGTTCATGTCCAGCAGGACCAGCTCCACCGGATTGCCTGCCGCGGAGAATTCGGTGAGCAGGCGCAGGGCGGACTGGCCGTCGGGCGCGGAGCCCGCCAGGGTGAAACCGTCCAGCCTTTCTATGTAGGCGGCGTGCGCTGCGGCAGCGATGGGCTCGTCCTCGACGACGAGCACCCGGATCTCGCTCATGGTTGTCCCTCGGTAGTGACCGGCAGCGTAGTGGCCGGCGGTGTTGTGACGGGCAGAGTGACGCGGAACAGCGCCCCGGCCGGGCTGGTGATTGTCATGGTACCGCCCAGCCGCTGGACCGCCTGGCGCACCAGGGCCAGCCCAAGGCCGCGTCCGAACGGTCCCGGGGCCTTGGTGCTGAAACCGTGCCGGAAGACGTCCTCCACGGCCGCGGGATCGATCCCGGGGCCGCTGTCCTCCACGGTAATCTCCAGGGCGGAGCCGGTGGTCTCGACGGTCAGCTCCACGAGCCTGGGTGCCGGCGCCTCGGCCGCGGCGTCGATGGCATTGTCCAGCAGGTTCCCCAGGATGGCCACGAGGTCCTGCACGGCCAGTCCGGTCACGGCCGTGGAACCGCTGGTATTGAGGGTCAGCTCGACGCCGCGTTCGTGTGCTTCGGCTGCCTTGCCCATGATCAGGGCGCCGAGCACGGGTTCCTCGATGGAGCTCACAATGTCATCCGTGAGCCGCTGGCTCAGTTCCAGGTCCTTGGTGGCAAAGTCCAGCGCCTCGGGGCCCCGGCCCAGTTCCATGAGCGAGACGATGGTGTGGAGCCGGTTGGCGTGCTCATGGGTCTGGGCGCGGAGCGCGTCCGAGAGCGTGCGCATGGTCTCGAGTTCACTGCCCAGGGATTCGATCTCGGTACGGTCCCGGATGGTGGCGACCGTTCCGTATACAGGAGTGCCAGCGCCGGACTTCGCTCCGTGCGGGCGGGCGCCGGCAGATTCGGGTCCCACCGCGGGGCCCTGGTTGACCACCAGGATCCGCGAGCCGGTCAGGTGGATCTCATCCAGGGCGGTCCGCCCCGATTCGAAGAGTTCCTTGAGGCTGGGGGCCAGCGGCAACTCCGCGAGGGAGGGCGCAGCCTGGCGCCCGCCCCCCGCAACGCCGCCGTCAGCGCCGGAGGTGGGACCGCCGTCGGCGGACTGTTTCCTCAGCCCGAGCAGTTCGGCGGCCTGGTCGTTGTACATCACCACTTTGCCCCTGGGGTCGATGAGGATCACGCCCTCACGCACCGAATGCAACACCGATTCGTAGTACGCGAAGAGCTGGCCCAGCTCTTCCGGGCCCCAGCCGCGGGTCACCCGGCGCAGGTACCGTCCCAGGAGCCAGGCCGCCGCCGACCCGCCGGCCAGCAGCGCCAGGCTGATGGCCAGCAGCGCCGGCAGCCTGCCGGAGAGTGCGACGTCCACCGTCCGGACCGTCACGCCCGCGGCCACGAGCGCCCGGACCTTGCCGTGGGCGTCCTTGACCGGGGCGATGGTGCGCACCGACGGGCCGAGGGTGCCGGCCACGACTTCCGTGAACACCTGGCCATGGAGGGCTGCGTCGATGGAGCCGATATACGGTTTGCCCAGTTCCTCATCGCGCGGGTGGGTCCAGCGTGTGCGGTCCGGGGCCATGATCGTGATGAAATCCGCGTCGGCGTCGTTCATGGTCTTCAGGGCATACGGCTGCAGCAGGGCCGTGGGATCGGCTGTGTCCGCCGCCGCCAGGACGAAGGGGGCGTCGGCGACGGCGGTGGCGATGCCGGCCATCCGGCGTCCGGCCTCGTCGTAGGCGTGATCGCGCGCGTCCACGAACACGGCCGTACCAACGATGGCCGTCAGGGCCACCACGAACAGCAGGTTGGCCGCAAACAGCCTGCGGGCGATGCTCCAGCGCCGGATCATCAACACCTTCCATGACCAATATGAACGCAAGGGTGATGCGCGTCACCTTCTCATCAATGATGGGGTTACACGCAAGAAGGACAAGAGCGGACCACAGCCAGGACCGCACCAAGTCCAGCCTATCCAAGGAGAACACCATGGCCTCTCAACGAGGAGAGTCAGCAGCACCGGCCGCCGCTCCGGCCAAGAAGCGCAAGGGACTGGACAAGTCCCACTACCTCTACATCGCAGTCATCGTCGCCGTGATCGCAGGTGCCGTTATTGGCCTGCTGTTCCCCGAGGTCGGCAAATCCCTCAAGCCGCTCGGCGACGGCTTCATCAAACTCATCAAGATGATGATTGCGCCCGTGATCTTCTGCACGATCGTGCTCGGCATCGGCTCCATCGCCAAGGCCGCGACGGTCGGCAAGGTCGGCGGCCTGGCGCTCGCCTACTTTGTGGTCATGTCCACCTTCGCCCTGGCGATCGGCCTCGTGGTCGGCAACCTGATCCACCCGGGCGAGGGCCTCAAGCTCGCCCCCTATGATCCGAACAAGAAGGCGGCAGTCGACAGCACCGTTGACTTCCTGCTGGGCATCATCCCGGGCGACATTCCTGTGTTGCCGACTCTCCTCGCCGCGATCCTGGTCGGCTTCGCGCTGCAGAAGATGGGCCCCCAGGGAGCCCCGATCCTCAAGGCCGTCGGGTACGGCCAGGCCCTCGTGTTCCGCATCCTCATCATGATCATGTGGCTGGCCCCGGTCGGAGCCTTCGGCGCGATCGCCGCGGTGGTCGGCGCCACCGGCTTCCAGGCCATCATCAGCATGGCGACCCTGATGGGCGCCTTCTACATCACCTGCGCCCTGTTCATCGTCGTGGTCCTCGGCGGTTTGCTCAAGGCGGTCGCGGGCGTCAGCATCTTCAAGCTCATGAAATACCTCGGCCGCGAATACCTGCTGATCTTCTCGACCTCCTCCTCCGAAGCCGCGCTGCCCCGCCTGATCGCGAAGATGGAACACCTCGGCGTGTCCAAGCCCGTCGTGGGCGTCACGGTCCCCACCGGCTACTCCTTCAACCTGGACGGGACCGCCATCTACCTGACCATGGCGGCACTCTTCGTCGCCAACGCCATGGGCACGCCGCTGGACCTTGGCGCCCAGGTTTCCCTGCTGGTCTTCATGATCATCGCCTCCAAGGGTGCCGCCGGCGTCACCGGCGCCGGCCTGGCCACGCTGGCCGCCGGACTCCAGGCGCACGCACCCCAGCTGCTGGGCGGCGTGGGCATGATCGTCGGCATCGACCGGTTCATGTCCGAGGCGCGCGCCCTGACCAACTTCACCGGCAACGCCGTCGCCACGGTGCTGATCGGCACTTGGGTCAAGGAGATCGACGGCGGACGCGTGGACCGTGTCCTGGCCGGTGCCGAGCCGTTCGACGAAGAGACGATGCTGGCCGGCCACTCCGGCGCACCGGATGCCGCCGAACAGCCCGCACAGCCGGCACAACCGGTCCTGGCACACGCCTGAACCGACGCCTGCACCGTCCTGACCCGCGCCGGAACCGGCCTGAGCCGCACCCCGGCCCTAAACTGACCGGAAGCACTACCGCTCGATGACGCCCCAAGCGCCCGGCMGCCCAGCTGCCGGGCGCTTGGGCGTTCGGTTCAGCCCTCGTCGGCGCCGAAGGGGGTGACCACGGTGCGGCGGGGCGTCCCTTCGTCGTCGTAGTTCAGGGTGCTGACGCGTACGCCGTACAGCGCCGAAAGCTGCGCATCGGCGAGGAGCGGCCCGGCAGGCCCGGTCACCACACCCGCGGCGCCCATCAGGACCACCGAGTCCGCGAGGAACAGGGCGTGGTCCGGGTGATGGGTGCTCACGAGCAGCGACATCCCGGTCCGCACGAGTTCCCTCAGCAGCTGGAGGACCCGGACCTGGTTCTTCAGGTCCAGCCCGGTGGACGGCTCGTCCAGGACGAGGAGCCGCGAACCGCCCGCGATAGCCCGTGCAATCAGGACCAGCTGCTGCTCGCCCCCGCTCAGCGTCGGAAACAGCCGGCCGGCCAGGGCGGCGATCCCGACCTGGTCCATGGCGCGGAGCGCGGCGGCCCTGTCCCGGCTGCCGGGGGAGCGGAAGACGCCGATGTGGCGGGCACGGCCCATGACCACCATGTCCAGGGCCGGGTAGCCGAACGTGCTGCCGCGCGCCTGGGGAACATAGCCCGCCGTCTCGGACCTGCGCACCGCACCCTCCTGTACGGCCAGCATGCCGGCCGCGCAGCGCACCAGGGTCGTCTTGCCGCTGCCGTTGGGCCCCAGGACCGCGGTCACGGTGCCCGGCGGCACCGAGAAGCTGAGATCCTTGAACACCCAGTTCTGCGGTGAATAGCCGAACCCGGCCCCGCGCAGCTCAAGCACCGTCCCAGATCCTCTCCCGGTTCCGGCGCAAGAGCACGAAGAAGACCGGTGCGCCGATCAGGGCGGTCAGGACGCCCAACGGGATTTCCCCGGCCGTGGCGGTGCGCGCGATGGTGTCGATGGCGATCAGGTAGGCCCCGCCCAGCAGGAAGGAGACCGGCAGCAGCACGCGGTGGTCCGGTCCCACCCACATGCGTGCGAGGTGGGGGATGACCAGCCCCACCCAGCTGATGACGCCGCTGACGGCGACGGCCCCGGCGACCATGAGGGCCACGGCGGCGAGGACCGCCCAGCGCAGGGGGCGGGGCCGGAGCCCCAGGGCGGTGGCGTCGTCGTCGCCGAGCGAGAGCACATTGATCCGCCACCGCAGGGCCAGCAGGACGACGCCGCCGGCAGCGATAGGGATGAGGGCCACCAGCACTTTCGCCCAGGTGGCGGTGGAGACACTGCCAAGCAGCCAGAAAACGATGGCGGGCAAGGTGGTGAACGGGTCCGCCAGATACGTCACCAGGGCCACCAGGGCGGAGAAGAACGAGGCCGTGACGATTCCGCCGAGGACCACCATGAGGATGTGGGCGCCGCCCCGCCCGGACGTGATGAGGAAGACGATTCCCAGTGCCAGCAGCCCGAAGCCGAACGATCCGCCCACGAGGGCGACGGGGCCCAGGCCCAGCAGCAGGGCCAGGGCACCGCCGAAGGAGGCGCCCGAGGAGACGCCGATGACCTCCGGGCTGACCAGGGGATTGCGGAACACGGCCTGCAGGGCCGCGCCACCGATTGCGAGGGCGCCACCGACCAGCAGGGCCAGCAGGACCCTGGGCAACCTGACCAGCAGCACCACGTTTTCCTCGGCCGCGGGAAGGCCCGGGCCGAAGGGAACTATTCGCGAGGCCAGGATCTGCACGACATGGTCCAGGGGCACGCTGTAGCGGCCGCTGGCGAGTGCAACCGCGGACACGGCCGCCAGGACTGCTCCGGAGAGCAGGCATGGACCGATGACCTGGCGCAGCCCCGGTCCGCGGCCGCCGGGGGGTCCCGTGGTCAGAGGCTGGGCCTCACGAAGCATCGAACTGCCGGTAGTTGGCCGAGGTGCCGTTGGCTTCGGTCCAGAGGATCTTGTCCAGCTCGGGCGCCGATGGCCGGTGGCGGTACAGGAAGTCGAAATAGTCGTTTGTCTCGTCCCTCAGCGTGGAGCGGTTGCCGGAGGGGAAACTGACATCTGTGAGCCAGCGCCACATCAGTGGCGATTCCTGGCCGGGGGGATCCCAGCGGTAGCCGCCCAGCGGGACCTTGTAGACGCGGCGGGAGCGCACGGCGGAGACGCTTTGCCACACCGGGTTGGCGTAGATGTCGGCGGGCATCGCGCCGTCGAAGTTCCCGAGCAGGATGATTTCCGGATCCCAGGCCAGGACCTGTTCGACGTCCACGCCCACCATGCCCTTGCCCTGAAGGCCCTGCGGGCCGGTGGCGGGGTTGTGTGCCCCGATGAGCTTGATGTAGAAGTCGTTGTAGCTGCCGTTTCCGGCCACCTTGAGGCCGCCGCTGAACCTGTTGAAATAGACGATGCCCGGGCCGCCGGTGCCGCGGGCGGCGGCCTCGGCCCGGATGGCCTTCTGTTGCCCGTCGCTGCGCGCCTTCATCTGCACGGCCCGGTCCGGGCGGCCCAGCATCGTTGCGAAGAGCGCGGCCCACGTATCCACGTCCTGCTGCGTGCCGGTGTTCGTGATGCCCAGGACCTTCATCCCGGCCTGTTCCAGCGGTGTCGTCAGTTGCGCATCGCTCCACTGGACCACGACGTCGGGGTTCAGCGCCCGGATGCTTTCGACATTGGGCGTGAAGTCGGTCGTGGCGATGTCGTGCGGGATGTTCAGGGCCTCCGGGTACATGGCGCCCATGGCGCCGTCGCGCATCGCGACCCAGGAGGCGTTGTGCATCCCGGCGAGATGGCTGGCGCCCTGGTCGACGGCGGCCAGCAGGGAGGCGGCGGGCATGGGAATGGTCACCACGCGGGTGACCGGGTGGTCGAAACTCAGGACGGTCCCGCGCTGGTCCGTCACCTGGATCCCGGCCGGGCCGGAGGCGGAACCCGGGGGCGCTGTACCGGCAGTCCCTGCCGGCGGCGTTGACTGCGGCGACGACTGTGGCGCCGTGCCGGCCGCGGCGCAGGATGCGAGGAACAGCGCCCCTCCGCCGTAGAGGGCCGCTGCCAGTACAGATCGTCGGTTGGCTTCGGGGATGCTCATCGGCCTACCTCCCGGGAAGGACCGCGCGCCACGGCCTTTCGCTCCGCGCCGGCCACAGCAATGGTCCCGGTGCGGCATTTCCTCACAGCATCCGCCGAATGCGCAGGGGTGTCAATGCCGGTCACACCGGGCATTGTTCGCCGGTGGGCGCCGGTGCTAGCCTCGCTGATATCCCCTGTGAAACGAGGCCACGGGATGGAAATCAACGGCGCCCAACTGTTTGTCCGCTACGCGTATCCGCCGAATTCGCGGGGCAGCTGCGGGCCGCCTGACAGCGACGCGCTGCTGCACTATGGCCAGTCCGGGGTGACCGACGCGGGCCTGCGCGAACTGGCGAAGGGGTTCGCCGGCGCCTGGCCGTACCTGGAGCTCATCGCCGGTGCCACCGGCAACCCGGACCCGCTGGACTACGCGGTGGTGGAGGCCTACTGGGTGGGAAACACGTTGCTGGACTCCGTGGGTGTACGCAGCATCGGCAATTCCATGGAGGACCGGTTCCGCGCACGGACCGGGCATCAGTTCCCGCACCTGATGGAAGGGGTCCTGGCCGGCGGCGTCCCGCATCACAGCTTCCACGTCCTGGAAATCTATCCGTGGACGGGACTCCTGCGCGATGACCGGCGCTCATCCACGGCCCTGAACGTCCTTGACCAATGCCGCATCCGGTGGGGCGAGGTGGTGGCCATCGAAGGGGACAGCGCCCTCGTGCGCTCGCGGCCCCTGGCGTGGGACGGGATGGCGCTGTCGCTGGGGGAACCGGTGATCGAGACGGCCAAGTACGCCGTGGCCGGGTCCGGCTTCATTGCTGACCTCACGCCCGGGGACATGGTGTCCCTCCACTGGGACTGGGTGTGCGACCGGCTCTCGCCCGCCCAGCTCCACCGGCTCCGGCACTACTTTGCGCGCCACCTCAAGATCGCGAATTCCGGCGTGGAGCACCGCGGCGCCGCGATCGCCCTCGAATAGCGGGCGCCTTGCAGTTCCGTCAGTGGAGAGTTCCTTCAGTGGGGGAGTCCAGCCAGTGGGGAGTGAAGGCTACGGGACCGTGTCGGTGGGGTCCGGGCCCCGTCCCATGAGCTCAAGTCCCGTCATCGCACGGTCGGCACCTTCCTGGTCCACGCGTTCCAGGGCGAAGCCCATGTGGATCAGGACCCACGTGCCGCTCTCCACAGGGCCGTCATCGAGGAGGCCAACGTTGATTTTGCGCTCCACTCCGGCCACATCCACGAGGGCGAGTTGCCCGTTGTAGCCGTCGATCACTTCGATGATCCGGCCCGGTATTCCCAGACACATCCGTGGTTCCTCCTCAGCCTGCTTCATCCGGAGCCGCGCTCGCGGGCGCTGCGTCTGCCTTCGTGATGCGGGCTGCCACCAGGGTGCGGACTGCTTCCACGGCTGCCGGAACGGCGCGGGACACGTCCTCGGACAGTCCCATGCCCTCGTCCGTTCGCCCCGCGATGCAGCCGACCAGGTAGGTCTCCGGCAGCGATCCGCCCAAAACACGCAGACGGCGGAGGACAGCCAGCGGGTCCATGCCATGCGGATCGAAGGCCGGATCGGCCCGCAGGCCGGCCGGCGTCAGCGGACCGCCGCTTTCCAGGTCCTCCACCCGTATCTTCAGGATCCGGAGCGTCCCTGCGCTTGTGCTCCGGTCGGCCGGGGCCGGGAGCACATCCACGAGCACGAGCGCATCCACCCCGTCCAGGAGATCGTAGGCGAGGTGCAGCCCGCGGATCCCGTAGTCCCGCACCTGGACCTCCTCCGGCGCCCAGCCGGGCAGGCCGGACTGCTCCTCGGCCAGCCGGCGGGCGACGGCCGGCCCAAATCCGTCGTCGCGAAGGAACACGTTCCCCACGCCCGCCACCAGGACCCCGCTCACACCGGGCCTCACATGCTCCGCATTCGCACGTAGCGCTTGATGTCCGGAATTGAACGCAGGCCGACGACGGCTGCTGCCAGGCCCGCGGCCAGCAAGAGCACGACTGTCATGATGCCAAGAGCTTTCATGGTGATGGTTCCTTTCCGTTGTCCGGGGCCGGCGCCGCGGTGAGCGGGACGAGTTCCTCGGGGGCGAAATACAGATACCGTCCGTACCACTCCTGCAGTTCGGCGGCGGGGTCCGCCTCGAGGACCACCGCGACGTGCGTTCCGCCGTCGACGTCGAAGTGGACTCCGGTGACACGCCCCGACTTGCCGGCGAAGAAGAGGTCCTGGGCGTCGGCGCGGCGCAGCGGGACAACCCGCACCCTGCTGCCGCGTGAGACCGGGACGCCGTCGATGAAGACGGTGTCCGATCCCGGATCCACGGCCGCGTCCCGGGCCGGATCCCACCACGGCGTGCCGGCGCCGGTGTCCGCGTCGGAGGCGCCCGGAACCGAGAATTCCGGAACTGAGAACTCCGGATAGGCCGGGACCGCGGGGCCGGGGAAGCCGTCGCCTCCGATGCTCCCGGGTCCACGGGGCGCACCGGCGTGCGGGTTCCGCAGGATGCCGTGCAACTGCTGGAGCTCCTCTGCCGTCATGTTTTCGCAGCGCTCGATGATCGCGGCGGCCCGGGCATCGGTTGACCGGGCCTCCGCCTTTTCCGCATCGGTCAGGGTGAGCACCCGCAAGGTCAGGATTTCATCGATCTCCGTCGCGTCGAACAATTCCACGGTGCTTTCCGGTGCTACCGCCGGATGGTCATAGAGGATGATCGGGGACAGGAGCAGGACATCGCGCTGCCCCTCGGGGCCGGCGAGCACCGGCCAGCAGCGGTGCTGGCTGCACGAAGCCGCCGCCGCTGCTGCCCATCCCGGCGGATCGATCACCGACAGGAAATCGGCGTCGTGGACGGCGAGCAGGACATGGGCTCCGATGAACGAGTACTCGATGGCGGTACGCGTGTCGGTGGCCGCTGCCGCCGCGTTCTCCACCGTGACCCTGAGCCGCCACAGCGGCCCGTGCGCCTGCCCGCCCGGGGCGCCGGCCTGGGCGGCCTGCCCCGGCGCCACCACTTGCGCCGCCAGCAGGCGCACCTCGCCACGAAGCTCCCGCCGCCGGCGCACAAGCCGGCCGGCAATGGCGCCGGCGGGATCCAGCACGGGCTCGATGTCCTCGTTCGCCGGCACGTTCACCGGCGCGCACACGCCCGCGGCAAGCTGGCCGAGGCTGTACGGCCCGAGGGTGATCTCCTGATCCGTTGCCTCGTCCCAGCTAAGCCACCGGGAGGCGCCGACGGTGAGTTCGTCGACGGGCGTGAAACCGCCGGCATCCGCGCGTTCGGCGGAACGGCTCTGGAGGTGCAGGAAGCGCAGGTGCACGTCGACCCGGGCCGCGGGTCCCGGCTCGAGGAGGCAATCCGCTGCCATGTCCGGCTGTTCGCCGGCACCGGATTCAGCCGCGCCCGGCGGCCCGAGCACGCCGAACTGCCAGCGGGCCTGGTTCTTGGCGGACGAGGCGCGGTAGGGGTACAGGAGGTACCCCTCGTAGAGGACGGCGTCGGCGACGGCGCGGGCCAGGCTGAGTCCGGTGTTCACGGCACCGGGTCACCCGCCCCGGCCAGCAGCCCCTCGATGGCGGCCTCCCAGGAAATCAAGCCGTGGACCGCCTTGTACCTGGCCAGGGCCGCGAGGACGTCGCGGTCCAGGCGGATCCATCCCTGGTTCGGGAAGAATGCGTCCATCAGCGACCGCCAGGCCGCCACGGGCAGGGCGTACCGCGTTTCCCGGTCCCAGGGAATCTGCTCGACGCCGAAGCCCGCCGCGCCGCGCGTGAAGACCGTCCCGGAGAAGAGGAACTCCAGCGGGACCGTCCCGTCCCGCAGGGAGTTCAGGTATTTTGCCGCTGCGACGTCGAAGTCGAACGTGCAGGGCAGCGGCAGGTCAACGTCGGCACTGTCCGCAAATCCCTGGACCAGGATGCCGCTGTGCATCCAGATGAAGGGCTTGAGCGTGGTGGGCCACCGTCCGCGGGTGCCGAAGAGTTCCAGCAGCCCGGTTTCCTCGTCGGCGTCGTAGCCGCGGCGCTGGGCCAGGATCCGCACCTGGCACCGGAGGGCCATGGCATGGACGGCGGCGCCGCTTTTCTCCTGGATCCGCAGGCGGGCGGTCAGCTGGGGTGCGGCCGCGTAGGGCTCCGGGGCGATGTCCAGCACACTGAAATCGAGCTCAACCATGGCGTCCCTCCAGATCTGCCGCGGGGGCGCCCGGCCTGCTGCGGCGGCTGATCCGGTCGAAGAATCCCGCGAGCTCCTGGCGGGACTCCTGGCCGCCGTCGAAGCCCTTCCATACCCGCCGCAGGCGGCCCACCAGCTCGTAGCACGCATCGATGGGGACAAGGTGGCAGTCCGCCCGGCCCCGGKCGGGGCCGGGGGCGCGGATCAGCAGGGCTTCCGTGTCGGGGGCGAGCGCGGTGATGGCCGGGTTGGCCGCCTCGACCGACGCCCAGGCAGCCAGGGGAAGTTCGGACTCCGTGGCGCCCGCGGGGCTCGGGTAGAAAGCGGCCGTCCGGCCAAGAGCCGAGTTGAAGAAGAAGAATGCCAGCCCCACCGGGATTTCCAGCTCGTCCCACTGGGCCTGGCCGAGCTCGAAGGGCTCGAACGAGAGGTAACGGTCAGGGACGGAGCGGTAACGCAGATGGGCCGACGAGTCCGTGAACAGCAGATAGCAGGGCCGGCACGTGCACAGCAGGGAGCGGTTCTCCAGATCCACCACGTGCTGGTGGGCGTCCGGGATGGGCTCCGCGCACATCTCGCAGCGCTCGCCGGCAGGCTGGGCCGGGCGGGTGGACGCTATCCGGCGGAGCACGGCGAGCGCCGACGCGCTGTTTCCGGCGCTGTTGTTTCCGGCGCTGCCGGCCGGCTGACTTCCGGTTCCCGGCGTCGCCGTCATGCCCTGCTCCGTTCCCGTGCCGCGGAATTCATGTGCCTGCATCTCACAGCGGGTCCGCGGTGGTGGGGACGGCCACGGAGGGAACCCCGTCGCGGAGCAGCAGCGGGAGGGGATCAAGATGCAGCGCCTTGTCCTCCAGACAGGCCCCGGCCTTCCGGACGTCGAAGTGGCTGCGGCAGTGCGGGCAGCGCAACAGCCCCCCGCCCACCGGGGCAGCCAGCGCCCGCTGCAGCGAGGCGCCCGGCATGGAGTGGGTGCACCGCGGGCACCGGTCCACAAACGCGTAGACGTCCGGACCGATCCGGCACGTGAGCACCTCCACGCCCGCCACCAGGAAGCCCGCCACGGCTCCGGACTCCAGCTCAGCGAGGGCCGGGACCGCCTGCCACGTGCCTGAGGCCGGCGTGCCGGCGTCGGGGACCGCCCAGTCCGGCGCGGCACTGCGTATGCCGCCGTCGGGCGGGCCGCCCAGCCCGTCCAGCCGCGAGCGCAGGGCGCCGACCGGGATGAGGGCGGGAACGGCGGCGGGAGCCGCCTCCTCCACTTCGATGCCGGTCACCTCGGGCGCCGCAGATTCGATCGCGTCCTCGACGGCGAGCTTGAGCGTCACCGACGACGACGGACAGCCCTGGCAGCTGCCCAGCAGCCTCAGCCGGACGACGCCTTCTTCGCTGATACCGAGCAGTTCCACATCCCCGCCGTGCGAGCCGAGGTAGGGCCGGACCGAGTCCAGGGCACCGGCGACCCTACCGGGCAGGTCCACGGGGTGCAGCCCGTGGATCAGGAGCAGGCCTGAAACCAACGAGTCGGAGGTGAGGGCGGAAACCGTTCCGGGCCCGAGCGCACCCTGCGAATCGAGCACGTGCAGGATCCGCTCCAGCCCGGCACCGTAGAGTTCCGTCACCTGCCGGACCAGTTCCTCCGCCCGGTCCCGGGCCACCGGACCGCCGGAGCCCAGTGCGTCCAGGAGGGAACTGATCCGTTCACCGGCCGAGCCCAACAGATTCTCCCGGTCCATGGCGGGCTACTCACCGGTGAGCGACTGCGTGGGGGAGTGCAGCAAATCCAGCGTCTGCCCGTCGCCGAGATACATGTGGACGCCGCACGGCAGGCAGGGGTCGAAGCTGCGGACGGTGCGCATGATGTCGATGCCCTTGAAATGATCGCGGTCGTTCTCCTCGAAGATGGGCTGGCCCTGCACCGCGTCCTCATACGGGCCCGGTGTTCCCTCGGAGTCGCGCGGGCTGGCGTTCCAGGGCGTCGGCGGATAGGGATGGTAGTTGGCGATCTTGCCGTCGCGGATCACCATGTGGTGCGAGAGCACACCGCGGACGGCTTCGGTAAAGCCGCAGCTGATGGCTTCCTCCGGCACCTCGAAGGACTCCCACGTCTTGGTGCGGCCGGCCCGGATTTCCTCGAGCGCCTTTTCGGCGAAGTGCAGGGCGGCGGCCGCCGCGTAGGCCTGGAAATAGGTCCGGGCGCGGTTCCGCTCCAGCGTGTTGCTCCACTGCGGGATCTTCCATTCCAGGGTCACCGGGCCCTTCAGCGCAGTCTTGGGGAGCTCGATCTGGACGCTGCTGCCCGTTGACTTGAGGTAGCCGGTGTCGACGAAGCCGGCAAGGGCGGTCGACCAGAGCCGGGCCAGCGGGCCGCCGCCGGTATCCAGCGCCAGGTTGCTTTCGCCGTCATTCCACCGCGGTGACATCACCCAGCTGTACTTGTCCTCGAGGTCGCGCTTCTGCGGCCGCGGGTTGGTGTGCTGGTTCCAAGGGTGCCGGCGGTCCACCGGGTTGCCCAGCGGGTCGCGGGTGACGAACATTTCCTGGTCGCCCCAGTCCTCGTAGTAGGACGAGCCCAGCATGATCCGGATCCCCAGGTTGATGCGCACCAAGTCCGTGGTCACGAGTTTGCCGTCCACCACGACGCCGGGGGTGACGAACATCTTCCGGCCCCACTCCGTCATGTCCTTGTAGGCGAAATTGCAGAACTCCGGGTCCTGGAAGGACCCCCAGCAGCCCAGCAGGGTGCGCCGCAGCCCCACCTGCTCGTACCCGGGCAGGGCCGCATAGAAGAAGTCGAAGAGGTCATCGTGCATCGGCACGACCTTCTTCATGAACTCCACGTACCGCATGAGCCTGGTGATGTAGTCCGTCATCAGCTGGATCGTCGCCACGGTGCCCACGCCGCCGGGGTAAAGCGTGGAGGGATGGACATGCCGGCCCTCCATCAGGCAGAACATTTCCCGGGTCATCCGGCTCACTTGCAGCGCCTCGCGGTAGAACTCCCCGGTAAACGGGTTCAGCGAGCGCATGATGTCCGCGATGGTGCGGTAGCCGTGCTCAGCGGCGTGCGGGGCCGGCGTGTTCTCGGCTTTGGCCAGCACCGACGGGTTGGTTTCGGAGACCATCTTCTCGCAGTAGTCCACGCCGACCAGGTTCTCCTGGAAGATGTTGTGGTCGAACATGTACTCGGCGGCCTCGCCCAGGTTGACGATCCATTCGCCCAGGTGGGGCGGCTTCACGGCGTAGGCCATGTTCTGCGCGTAACAGGAACAGGTGGCGTGGTTGTCGCCACAGATTCCGCAGATCCGGCTCGTGATGAAGTGCGCATCCCGGGGGTCCTTGCCGCGCATGAAGATGGAATAGCCGCGGAAAATCGAGGACGTGCTGTGGCATTCCACCACTTGGTTGTTCTTGAAATCGACCTTGGTGTAGATGCCGAGGCTGCCGACGATCCTTGTGATCGGGTCCCAGGCCATCTCCACCAGGTTCTCGCCCGCGGTACCGTCCGCCGGGGGCATCGGAATCGTCGAAGTCATTGCATTGCCTCTCTGCCTAGCGTCCCTACCAGGTCCGCTTGGCGCCGGTCAGCAGATCATTACCGGGTTTGCGCCAGCGGGGTTCCTGGTCCAGTGTGTGCTTCGTGATGTTCCGCAGTGTCCTGATGGTCTTGCCGTACGGCATGACCGACGCGGTCGACAGCTTGCCGCCGGGAGGTTCGTCCATGAACGGCATGAATTTGTCCGGGAAGCCCGGCATTGTGCAGCCGATGCAGATGCCGCCTACGTTGGGGCAGCCGCCGATTCCGTTCATCCAGCCGCGTTTGGGCACGTTGCACTTGACCACCGGTCCCCAGCAGCCGAGCTTGACGATGCACTTCGGGGACCCGTATTCGGTGGCGAAGTCGCCCTGTTCGTAGTACCCCGCGCGGTCGCATCCCTCGTGCACCGTCTGGCCAAACAGCCAGGTCGGCCGGAGCGCCTCATCCAGGGGAATCATGGGGGCCTGTCCGGTGGCCTGATACAGCAGGTACGTCATGGTTTCGGAAAGGTTGTCCGGCTGGATGGGGCAGCCCGGGACGCACACGATCGGGATCCCGGCTTTGGAGCGCCAGTCATACCCGAGATAGTCGGGCACCCCCATGGCGCCGGTGGGGTTTCCGGCCATGGCATGGATGCCGCCGTAGGTCGCACAGGTCCCGGCGGCGATGATCGCCGTCGCCTTGGGCGCCAGCCGGTCCAGCCACTCGCTGGTGGTGATCGGCTGTCCGGTGTCGAGGTTGTTGCCGAAGGCCGCCCAGTAGCCGCCCGCGGCGTGCAGCTTTTCATTCGGGATGGACCCCTCCACCACCAGCACAAACGGCTCCAGCTCGCCGCGGTCCGCCTTGCGGAACCACTCGAGGAAGTCGTCGGCGCCTTGCTGCGGGCCGCATTCGAAGTCGATCAGCGGCCAGTGCATGGCAATCTTGGGTAGTCCGGGAAGCGCCCCAAGGGCTATCTCCTCGACGCTTGGCTGGGTTGCCGCCGTCAGGGCCACGGAGTCACCGTCGCAACTGAGTCCGGCATTGATCCACAGGACGTGGATCAAGGTTTCTTCCGCTTTCAATGCAGTAGCTGTAGGCATCGTTGCCTCCTTCGGAGCCCGCCCTGTGGCCGCGGCTCGAATGTTGCGTCAACGGTCAAACGCGTAGTCCGCCAGAGCGCGGCGCACTCCCGGCGGCAGCCGCCGCCGGGTGGGGATTCTTCCGGATCCACTCCAGCCAGCCGTCCATGCCGTCGCCGGTGGTAGCTGACAGGGTCAGGACGTCGACGCCGGGATTGAGCAGGCGCGCCTGGCGCACGCAACGTTCGACGTCGAACTCCACATAGGGGAGCAGGTCTGCTTTGTTGATGATCACCAGGTCGGCAGCCAGGAACATGTGGGGGTATTTCTGCGGTTTGTCATCGCCCTCCGTAACTGAGATCACGACGACCCGGGCCGATTCGCCGAGGTCAAACAATGCCGGGCACACCAGGTTGCCCACGTTTTCGATGAAGAGTGTCGATCCGGGGACCGGATCCAGCGCGCCCAGCGCCCGCTGCAGCATCCCGGCATCCAGGTGGCAGCCCGCCCCGGTGTTGATTTGGATCACCGGCCGCCCGGTGGAGCGGATCCGGTCGGCGTCCAGCGAGGTCTCCTGGTCCCCTTCGATCACACCAATGACCAGCTCACCGGCAAGTTCCCTGATGGTCCGGACCAGGAGCGTGGTCTTGCCCGCCCCTGGGGAACTCATGACATTGAAGGCCTGGATGCCGCGTCCTTCCAGCCAACCCCGGTTCCGTGCGGCCAGGAGGTCGTTCTTGGCGAGCAGGTTCTCCTCCAGGGAGATGAGGGTCCGTCCCTCCGCCGCGGGGCTGTGCCCGGCGTCGGCTGTCCCGGGGGATTGGGGACGCGGATGGCCGTGATCGTGCTCGTGATCGTGGGGATGGCCGTGATCGCGCGGATGCTCGTGCGGATGCGGGTGCGGATGTTCGTGCGGGGCCGCAGCAGCGGGCAAGATGTCGTGCACAGTGCCGTCGAGGTCCGAAACCCTGGTGCCGGCGTCGTCGCCGCATCCGCACGTCGCACACATGTCTACGCAACCTCCACCGAGGTGACCAGGAGCTCCCGGCCACTGACGACTTCGACATCGGCACTGCCGCAGGGGCAGAGCAGAAACATGTCCTCAAGGACGAACTCGTCGCGGCAGCTGCGGCATCTGGCCCGGCCCTCGGATTCATCGATCGTCAGGGTTGCCCCGGCCAGCGGCGTGTCAGCTGAAACGACTTCGAAGCAAAAGCGCATGGCGTCCGGGAGGACGCCGCTCAAGGGTCCGATCCGCAGGTTGACGCCCGTCACGGAGCGTCCACCGGTCCGGTCCAGGACCGCCTCCACAAGACTTTGCGTGATCGAAAGTTCGTGCATGAGCCGCTGCCACCTCGTCGTTTCAATGTAGGCCTGCGGGGTACAAACTTCAATATCTCCGGGGTCGCCGGAGCGCCCTTGGCGTCCCCCGGGCGCCGCCGTGACAGCCCGGTAGCAACCTTCGACTTCAACCCGAACGTCAAGGCACAGCCTCCGGCGCAGTGTCAAGGTCCGGCGAATACCGTGTCGGGCGCTGTAACCTTGGGAGGAACGCGCTGGGCTCCGGGAGCCCGGAAGCGGCAAAATGAAGCACGACAATCACCGTCATCGAAAGTGTGGATAGATACGTGAGCAGCGAACAGGGTTCAGCAACTCTGGAAGGCACCGAACTCGATCTGGAAGACGCCGTCATGGGCCCCACCGGGCGGCCCCAACGCGACTTTCCGGAGCCCGCGCCGCTGTCCTCCCACGGTCCTGCGCGGGTCATCGCCATGGTGAACCAGAAGGGCGGGGTCGGCAAAACCACGTCCACGATCAACCTCGCCGCAGCCCTGGCCGAATACGGCCGCCGCGTGCTCCTGGTCGACTTCGATCCGCAGGGCGCCCTGTCCGCCGGCCTGGGCACCAACCCGCACGAGCTCGACCTCACCGTGTACAACGTGCTGATGGACCGCAAGGTGGACATCCGCGACGCCATCCAGAAGACCGGCGTGGAAAACGTAGATCTGCTCCCGGCCAACATCGACCTCTCCGCCGCCGAGGTACAGCTGGTCAACGAAGTGGCCCGCGAACAGGTGCTGGACCGGGCCCTGAAAAAGGTCGAGGACGACTACGACGTCGTCCTGATCGATTGCCAGCCCTCGCTCGGCCTGCTCACCGTCAACGCGCTGACCGCCGCCCATGGCGTCATCATCCCGCTGATCTGTGAATTCTTTGCCCTGCGCGCCGTGGCGTTGCTCGTGGAAACCATCGACAAGGTCCAGGACCGCCTCAACCCGCGCCTGCAGGTCGACGGCGTGCTCGCCACGATGTACGACGCCCGGACCCTGCACGGCCGCGAGGTGATTGCCCGCCTGGTGGAGGCCTTTGGCGACAAGGTCTTCGAAACCGTCATCAAGCGCTCGATCAAATTTGCCGACGCCACGGTCGCGGCCGAGCCCATCACTACCTACGCGGGCAACCACGTCGGTGCCGACGCCTACCGCCGCCTGGCCAAAGAGCTGATCTCGCGCGGCGGCGCGCCCTAGCCAGGGTCGTGGCAGGCGCCTTTTCTCCGCCAGCGAATCTCGACATGCCTGCGGAGCTCGACACGCGCGCGGAATCCGCGCGGGCCGCGGGGCCGGAGGGCCCAGCAGAACCGCGCGTCAAAAAGCCCGGATTCGAAGTGCGGCTGGCCAACTTCACCGGCCCGTTCGACCTCCTGCTCGGCCTGATCTCCAAGCACCAGCTGGACATCACCGAGGTGGCGCTGTCCACGGTCACTGACGAATTCATCAAGTACATCAGGGGCCTGCAGCAGCTGGGGGAGGAGTGGGCCCTGGATGAGGCCAGCGAATTCCTGGTGATTGCGGCCACCCTCCTGGACCTCAAAGCGGCCCGGCTGCTGCCCGCGGGCGAGGTTGAGGACGATGAGGACATTGCCCTGCTGGAGGCCCGGGACCTCCTGTTCGCCCGGCTGCTGCAGTACAAGGCCTTCAAGCAGGTGGCCGGCATGATCGGCTCCACGCTCGAGCTTGAGGCCCGGCGCTATCCCCGGCAGGTTGCCCTTGAGGGGCACTTCGCTGCCCTGCTTCCGGAACTGCTGTGGCGGCACACCCCTGCCCAGTTCGCCTTCCTGGCCGAGGCGGCCCTCAAACCCAAGGAGGCAGCCCCCACCGAAGTAGGCCTCGCGCACCTGCACGGCGCGCCCGTCAGCGTCAAGGACCAGGCCGAGCTGCTGGGGAACCGGCTGCGGCTGGGCACGCCACTGAGCTTCCGGGCCCTGATCGCCGACGCCGAATCCACGCTGGTGGTGGTGGCGCGGTTCCTGGCTTTGCTGGAGCTGTTCCGCGACCGGGCAGTGGGCTTTGACCAGCTGCTGCCGCTGGGGGAACTGACGGTGCACTGGACGGCCGATACCCAGGGGTGGAGCAGCGAAAACCTGAGTGAAGAATACGAGGACCAACCGTGAACGAACGACTCCCTGACGCTGCCCGCGAGGCCGGGCCGGACGCCGGGCCGGACGCTGCCCGCGAGGCCGGGCCGGACGTCGCGAGCCTGCCAGGGGGCGCCCGCGCGGCCCTCGAAGCGGTCCTGATGGTGATCGACGAACCGGCCACGGCCCAGGCCCTGGCAGCCGGACTGAACCTGACGGTCGACGTCATCGAGACCCTGCTGGCTGAACTGCAGCGGGAGTATAACGGTTATACTGTTAATGCCCCGGATGTGGACGATGCCAGTTTGAACGGCTTCAGCGCCACCGCCCGGGGTTTTGAATTGCGGAATATCGCCGGAGGCTGGCGGATCTATTCCCGCGCTGAATTCGCCGAGATCGTTGGCGAATTCGTGCTGGAAGGCCAGACAGCCAGGCTGACGCAGGCGGCGCTCGAAACGCTCGCCGTCATCGCTTACCGCCAGCCCGTATCTAGGGCGCGGGTGTCTGCAATTCGAGGAGTCAACGTTGACTCTGTCGTGCGGACGCTGACGCAGCGGGGGCTGATCGAGGACTCGGGAACCGATCCTGAATCCGGAGCAATCCTGTACCGCACGACGTCGTATTTCCTGGAGCGAATGGGAATCGGCTCGGTGGCGGAATTGCCACAGCTTTCACCCCACCTTCCGGGGCTTGAAGGCATCGAAGAGTTTTACGACGCTGGAAGAATGTAGGCAGGAACAACTGCCTGCGCACGAGTATCCACTAGGGCAGAATCATTTTGCCCAGTCGGCGGGTGTTGTCGGGAGACAGCGGCCGTCGGCCAACAAACGAAGGACGGGTCATGACACAGGCGGGACGCCAGGGTTCACCACGTAACAGTTCGGGACGTAACAGTGCCGGACAAAGCAGTGCCGGACAAAGCAGAGGTCAGGGCTCAGGCCGCGGCGCACAGGGCGGTTCGGGCCGCAGCGGCGGAGCCGGCTACAAGGGCGGCGCGGCCCGCAGCTCCCAGGGCGGCGCCGGCCGCAGCGGCGGAGCCGGCTACAAGGGCGGCGGAGACCGCCCCTTCAAGCACCCCAAGCCTCGCGAAGAGGCCTTTATCGATCCGGACCTGCAGGGTCCCGACGGGGCGCCGTCGACTGCCCGCCCGGCTTCCGCTGACTGGAAGTCGAAAGCGCCCTCCGGCAAGGAGGCAGCCCGCAAGGCAGCCGCCCGCAAGCCCGGCTTCGGCAAGGCTCCCGGCACTCCCGGCGCCCTCAAGCCCAAGCCGCGCGTCGGCGCCGGAGCGGCCAAGGCCACCGGTTCCCGCGCCTTCGGCAGTGAACGCTTCGGCCAGAACCTCGGGCCCGTGCGCAAGCCGGCCCGCAAGCGCGGACCCCGCGCCGAGGTGCCGCAGTCTGAGCTGCACGACGCCGACGGCACCCGCCTCCAGAAGGTCATGGCTTCCGCCGGCGTCGCCTCACGGCGGGTCTGCGAGGAAATGATCGCCGAGGGCCGCGTCGAGGTCGACGGCCAGGTGGTCACCGAACTCGGCGTGCGCGTCGACCCGAAGACGGCAGTGATCCACGTCGACGGACTGCGCATCCAGCTGGACGAGAACATGGTCTACATGGTCTTCAACAAGCCCAAGGGCGTTGTCTCCACCATGGAGGACCCGGACGGCCGCCCGTGCATCAGCGACTTTGTCCGCAACCACCACGGCGAACGCCTCTTCCACGTGGGTCGGCTTGACGTCGCCACCGAAGGGCTGCTGCTGCTGACCAACGACGGCGAGCTCGCCAACCGCCTGACGCACCCGTCCTATGAAGTGCCCAAGACCTACCTCGTGCAGGTCCGCGGGCCGTTCCCGCAGGGCGTGGGCGCCGAACTCAAGGGCGGCGTCGAACTCGAGGACGGCATCGCCTCGGTGGACTCCTTCAAGCTCGTCGACTCGACCCCCGGCCACGTGCTGATCGAGGTCGTGCTGCACTCGGGCAAGAACCGGATCGTCCGGCGCATGTTCGACGCCGTCGGCTTCCCCGTGCTGCGCCTGGTGCGCGTCAAGGTCGGCCCCATCGGGCTCGGCGACCAGCGCCAGGGCAGCATCCGCAACCTCGGCAAGCAGGAAGTCGGCCACCTGCTGGCCTCCGTGGGGCTGTAAGCATGTCCGCCTTCCGCACGCACGGCCGCGGCCACCTGAACGGCCCGGTGCTCGTCCTGGGCTCCGGGCTTCTGGGCACCAGCATCGGGCTGGGGCTGCGGGGGCGGGGCGTTCCCGTGTTCCTCTCGGATCCCTCGCCGACCAACCAGGCCGTCGCCGTCGACATCGGCGCCGGCCTGCCGCTGGCGCGCCTCGAGGGGGAGGCTCCGGAGCTCGTCGTCGTGGCCGCGCCGCCGGATGTCACGGCGGACGTCGTGGCCAAGGCGCTCCAGGACTACCCGCACGCCGTCGTGGTGGACATCGCGAGCGTGAAGGCGCAGATCCTGGCCGATCTCCGCAGCCGCGGCGCGGACCTGGGCCGCTACGTGGGGACCCACCCCATGGCCGGGCGCGAGAAATCGGGCCCGGTCGCGGCCCGGGGCGAGCTGTTCACCTCCATGCCGTGGGTCGTGTGCCCGGCGGAGGAGACACTGCCGGAGTCTCTGCGGGTGGCGCGTGCGCTGGCCGGCGATCTCGGCGCCGTCGTGTCCGAATTCGCTGCCGACGAGCACGATGCAGCCGTGGCGCTCGTCTCACACCTGCCGCAGGTGATGTCCTCGCTCGTGGCCAGCCGCCTGCAGGGCACGCCCCTGCACGCCCTGTCCCTGGCCGGCAACGGGCTGCGCGATGTCACCCGGATCGCCGCAAGCGATCCCACGCTCTGGGTCCAGATCCTGGGCGCGAACGCGGAAAAAGTGGTGGAAATCCTGCACGGAGTCCGCGAGGACCTCAACCGGCTGATCGGCACCCTGGAGGCACCGGCCGCTCCCGGCGCCCGGCTGGACCTTGCCCAGCTGATCAGCGAAGGCAATGCCGGCCAGTCCCGGATCCCGGGCAAGCACGGCGGACCCCCGCAGGCATACTCGTGGCTGACGGTGCTGGTGGATGACACACCCGGGCAGATCGCCAAGCTGCTGACCGAGATTGGCGAGATCGGCGTCAACGTCGAAGACCTCCGCCTCGACCACTCTTCGGGGCAGAATGTGGGCATGGTGGAAATTTCCGTCCTGCCCAACAAGCACGACCTTTTGATAGCAGCCCTCAATGACCGTGGATGGCGGGTACTCCAGTAATGACCCAGGAACTCATCGAGACAGTGGACGTAGTCCGCCCCGGAAAAAGCCTTGTGGTTGCCATCGACGGCCCCTCCGGCTCCGGCAAATCCAGCGTGAGCAAAGAGGTGGCCCGCCGGCTGAAACTGGCCTACCTCGACACCGGCGCGATGTACCGCGCCCTGACGTGGTTCTGCCTGCAGAGCGGCACGGACCTGGACGACGGGGCCGCCGTCGAGACCGCCGCAGAGACCCTGCCGCTGGAAATCAGCACGAGCCCGCAGGAAGAGTACGTCCGCGTCGGCGGGCACGATGTCACTCTCGCCATCCGTGAACCCGCCATTTCCGCGGCAGTCAGCGCCGTCGCCACCACGCTGGGCGCGCGGACTGAACTGATCCGCCGGCAGCGCGAGCTGATCGAAAAGCACCACCGCCGCATGGTGGTCGAGGGCCGGGACATCACCACCGTCGTCGCGCCCCATGCCGAGGTGCGGATGTTGCTGACCGCCAGCGAGGAAGCCCGCCTGCGCCGCCGCGGCATCCAGTTGGGCGGCAGCCAGAATGCCGAGCAGCTGGCAGCCCAGGTCACCTACCGCGATGCCAAGGACTCCACCGTAGTGAACTTCACCACGGCCGCCGACGGCGTCGTGACCCTGGACTCCTCCGACCTGGACTTTGACGAGACGGTCCAGGCCGCCCTCGACATCGTGGACACCGTGGTCAACCACTCTCCTGTTCCGCTCCGGGCCGTCCACGGTGACTGAGGGGCGCGCCGGACTGCCGGGGACAGCGCCCGCCGCCCCGCCCGGCCAGTGGACGACGGCGTGGAGCCGGCCCGTGGGCTGGCTCCTGGACCACCTCGTCTACCGCACCTCGGTCAGCGGACGCTCCAACGTCCCGGCGGCCGGTCCCGTGATTTTCGCGGGAAACCACATCAGCTTCCTGGACGGGCCCGTCATGTTCGGCGCCTCGCCCCGGCCCATGCACATCCTCGTCAAGCAGGAGATGTTCACCGGGTTCCTCGGCCGCGTCCTGGCGGCGTCGGGCCAGGTGCCCGTCGACCGCCGCGGTGGCCGTGCGGCGCTGGCCACGGCCCGGAGCCTGCTCGACGCCGGGCGGTGCGTCGGGATTCTTCCCGAAGGCACGCGGGGGAGCGGTGAGGCCGCCGCGATCAACAACGGCGTCGCCTGGCTGGCGCTTAACTCCCGCGCCACCGTGGTTCCCGTGGCCATCCTGGGCACAAGAATCGGCGGCGAACACCTGGACACGGTGCCCGCACCGCGCCGGCGCCTGCATGTCAGCTTCGGCGGGGCCATCAACGTCAGCCGCAGGCCGGGCGAGAGCGGGCGTGTTTCAATGGACAGGGCGGGAACCGAAATCCGGGCCGCATTAGCGCGCCATGTCCAGGACTCAGTACTAAGAACCGGGCAGCCCCTGCCCCACGCGGAATCACCGCATGAACGTCATGAAGCAGTAGCCGGGACGCCGGCAGATCACCACCTAAGGAAAGTGCAATGAGCGATACGACTCAAACCTCCGGCAATTTTGGCGCCGGCGAAGACGAATACACGCCCACCGGCACCGACCAGGTGGCTGAAAACCTTGCCGCCCTGGACGATGACGAAGCGGAACTCCGCGCGGCCTCGCTGCGTGCCGGGCTGGACGACTACGAGCTCGACGAAGACGACGCCGCCCTGCTGAGCGGCCACTTCGACGATGAGGACTTTGACGGCCCGGTCAAGCTGGACCCGGTCCTGGCCATCATCGGGCGGCCCAACGTGGGCAAATCCACCCTGGTCAACAGGATCCTGGGCCGCCGCGAGGCAGTGGTCGAGGACACCCCCGGCGTCACCCGCGACCGTGTCATGTACTCGGCAAACTGGAACGGCCGCAACTTCACCGTGGTGGACACCGGCGGGTGGGAGCACGATGCCCGCGGCATCCACGCCCGTGTGGCGGAACAGGCCGAGATGGCCGTGGAACTTGCCGACGCCGTCCTGTTCGTCGTCGACTCCGCCGTGGGCGCGACCGCGACCGACGAAGGCGTCATGAAGATGCTGCGCAAGTCGAAGAAGCCGGTCATCATGGTGGCCAACAAGGTGGACGACTTCGCCCAGGAAGCCGACTCGGCCACCCTCTGGGGCCTGGGCTTCGGCGAACCGTACCCCGTCTCGGCCCTGCACGGCCGCGGCGTGGCGGACCTCCTGGACCACGTCATGGACACCCTCCCGGAGTACTCCCTGATTGAAGGCCTCGAGCGCTCCGGCGGACCCCGCCGCATCGCCCTGATCGGCCGCCCGAACGTCGGCAAGTCCTCGCTGCTGAACAAGCTCGCCGGTTCCGAGCGTGTGGTGGTGGACAACACCGCCGGCACCACCCGCGACCCGGTCGATGAATTCATCGAACTCGGCGGGCGCACGTGGCGCTTCGTGGACACCGCCGGCATCCGGCGCCGCCAGCACATGGCCCAGGGCGCGGACTTCTACGCCTCCCTGCGCACGCAGAGCGCGCTCGAAAAGGCCGAGGTCGCCGTCGTGCTCCTGGCCGTGGACGAGGTGCTCAGCGAGCAGGACGTCCGCATCCTGCAGCTCGCCGTTGAATCCGGCCGCGCCCTGGTGCTGGCCTTCAACAAATGGGACCTCCTCGACGACGAGCGCCGCCGCTATCTGGAACGCGAAATCGAGCAGGACCTGGCACACGTGGCCTGGGCGCCGCGCGTGAACATCTCGGCCAAGACCGGCTGGCACAAGGACCGGCTCGTCCCGGCCCTGGACACCGCCCTGGAAAGCTGGGACAAGCGAATCCCCACCGGACGCCTCAACGCGTTCCTGGGCGAACTTGTCGCAGCGCACCCGCACCCGGTCCGCGGCGGCAAGCAGCCCCGCATCCTGTTCGGCACCCAGGCCTCGAGCCGGCCGCCGAAGTTCGTGCTCTTCACCACCGGATTCCTGGATCCGGGATACCGCCGCTTCATCACCCGACGCCTCCGGGAGACCTTCGGCTTCGAGGGCACGCCGATCGAGGTCAACATGCGCGTGCGCGAAAAGCGTGGCAAGAAACGTTAATTCCGACACACCTTGCCGTGACAGCCTGAAATTGTCACAGGCACCCTCCCGGATCGTGTAAGCTTTTGGAGGTGGTTCGGCCGGACTGCTTGGAAGAAAACCTGGAGCGAATCCGGGAGGACTTCCGGGCGGAGAACGGTGGAACCAGCGGGCTGTAGCGCAGCTTGGTAGCGCACTTGACTGGGGGTCAAGGGGTCGCAGGTTCAAATCCTGTCAGCCCGACCAACAGCTGAAACCCCGCCATTCCTGATGAAGGAATGGCGGGGTTTTCTGTTTCCCGGACACATCCGCGCCGCGGTGTTCCCCGGACGGTCCGCGGTGATCCGCTATTTCAAAAAGCGCGACGTCCGGCGGTCGGCCAGGATCTTTCCTTTCGTCTGGCACGTCGGGCAGTACTGCAGGGCGGAATCGGCAAAGGAAACCTCCCGGACCGTGTCCCCGCACACCGGACACGGTTCGCCGGTCCGGCCATGGACCCGCATGTGGCTCCGCTTGGTGTCCTTGAGCTCGTTGGGCGGCTTGCCCTTGGCCTCCGCCACCGCTGTTCCCAGAATGGTGTGGATGGCGTCGTAGAGGCGCTGCACGTCCGTCCGGTCCAGCGACTTGGCGATCGCGAACGGCGAAGTCCTGGCGGCGTGCAGGATCTCGTCACTGTAGGCATTCCCAATGCCCGCGATGATGCCCTGGCTCCTCAGGACGCCCTTGATCTGCTGGGAACTGGAGCCGAGAATCCCGGCCAGTGCATCGACGTCGAAGTCCGGACTGAACGGATCCGGTCCGAGCGCCGCGATGCCGGGCACGTCGTGCGGATCACGGACCACATAGACCGCCAGGCTCTTTTTTGTGCCCGCCTCCGTCAGGTCCATGCCCACCGGGCCGGAATCGCCCGAGAACGTCAGCCGCAGCGCGATGTGGCCCTTCCCCATTTTCAGCTGGGCGTCGGTAGGGGAGTCCGTGAAGCGGACCCAGCCGGCCCGGGCGAGGTGGAAGACAAAATGCAGCCCGTCCGCTTCCACGCTGACAAACTTGCCGAACCTTTGCACGCCGCTGACGGCCTTGCCCTGGAGATCGGAGTAGGGAGGGTCTGCCGTCTTGAGCACGGCGAAGGAGACCGGCTGGATTTTCCGCACCATTGCTCCGCGCAGGTGCTCGTCCAGAAAGTCCGTCAGGGCCGCAACTTCAGGAAGCTCAGGCATGGCCTAGCCCTGGCGTGTCCGGACGGTCCCGGCGCCCCGGTTGTTCACATTCCCGCCCTTCAGCGGAGCATGTTCTGCCATGGCACCATCTTCGCAGATCCCTCCCCGGCCCCTGCCCGATATGCCTATACTTTCAGCGGCGGCTAGAACAAACGACTGCCGCCGCCAGGTGATTGACCCGATGAAAGGCCCGTCATGAGCATCATTCCCGAAGACCTGTCCTACACCGCAGAACACGAATGGGTTTCGGCCCCCAACGCCGACGGGGTTGTGCGCGTGGGCATTACTGATTTTGCCCAGGACGCCCTCGGGGATGTCGTCTACGCCCAGATGCCCGAGGTCGGGACCACCATCAAGGCCAACGACGTCGTCGGAGAGGTCGAATCCACCAAGAGCGTCAGCGACATTTACGCCCCGGTGACGGGCGAGGTGGTCGCCAGGAACGAGTCGCTGGACACCGATTCCGCCCTGATCAACTCCGATCCGTACGGTGAAGGCTGGCTGATCGAAATCAGGCTCGCGGAAGCCGACGCGGTCGAGTCCTTGCTCAGTGCATCCGAGTATGAACAGCAGGTAGGCTAAAGACAGAGGTCATTCGGGCCGGGGCCGCCGGCGAGTGTTGTTGGGATAGCAAAACAAAGCCGCGCCCCGCCGAAGGGCCTCATTACCGGGACTGCAAGGCTTTTCCGGACGGCATGCGTTGTTTGCAGGGGGGACACCTGCAACGAATGAGGAGGACTCAATGTTTGGGCACGAACGGAACGACACCGGTGACGGTTACGGCACGGGTGGAGTGAAGGCTTCGGAGACCACGTCGATCAACCTCACTCCGGTGCGCGACGAACCCAATTTCACGCCGAAGCTTTCGACTGAGGAACGGGCAGCGGTTGAGGCCCTTCCCTTCGGATCGGCCCTGCTCGTGGCGCACAGCGGCCCCAACGCCGGTGCGCGGTTCCTGCTGGACTCCGACGTCACCACGGCGGGCCGCCACCCGGACGCCGACATCTTCCTCGACGACGTCACTGTCTCGCGCAGGCACGTTGAATTCCGCCGCACTGCGCGCAGCTTCGAGGTTGTGGACACCGGGAGCCTGAACGGCACCTACGTCAACCACGACCGCGTGGACTCGGTGGAACTGAAGTCCGGCAACGAGGTCCAGATCGGCAAATTCCGCCTCACCTTCTACCTCAGCCCTGCCCGCGCCGCAGGCAACGTCTGATTCCGGGGTAGTTGCCTGTGGCCACGGCACATGCGGATCGGCGCGGACCCCAGGTTCTGAACATCGGGGAAGTCCTGGCTCAACTGAGCGACGACTTCCCCAGCATGACTGCGTCAAAAATCCGGTTCCTTGAAGAAAAGGGACTCATCAACCCGCAGCGGACACCTGCCGGCTACCGTCAGTACTCCGAGAACGACGTCGAACGGCTGCGCTTCGTCCTCTCACTCCAGCGTGACCAGTACCTGCCGCTGAAGGTCATCAAGGACTACCTTGATGCGATCGACCGGGGCGAACGGCCGGAGAACCTGCCGGCAGGCGTCACGCTGTCCCCGCGGATCGTCTCCGAGGAGCTCGCCTCCGAGCTGCACAGCCGGGCACGCAGGCTCAGCGAGGAGCAGCTGCGCGCCGAATCCGGGGCGAGCGTCCCGCTGCTGGAATCGCTCCTGAGCTACGGCCTGATCGGGCACGTCAACGGCAAATTCGACGAACACGCGCTGCAAGTCGCGCGGGCCTGCGTCCAGCTTGAGAGCCATGGCCTGGAACCCCGCCACCTGCGGCCCTTCCAGGCCGCTGCCGACCGCGAATTCGGGCTCGTGGAGCGTGCTGTGGCCACCCTGACCTCCCGCAAGGACGCAGCCTCCCACGCCCGGGCCGCCGAGGCGGCCCGGGAAATCAGCGACCTCTGCCTGTCCTTGCACCAGGCGCTGGTCCACGACCGCATCTCAAGGATGGACATCTGATGATTGAGGTGGAGATTGTCGGCGTGCGGATCGAGTTGCCGTCCAACCAGCCGCTTGTCCTGCTCAAGGAAATCCATGGTGAGCGCCACGTGCCCATCTGGATCGGGACCCCGGAGGCCAGCGCCATCGCCTTGGCCCAGCAGGGGGTCATCCCGCCCCGGCCGATGACCCACGACCTCCTGGTGGACGTTGTCGAGGCCCTGGGCCACACGATCGTCAGCGTCAACATCGTGGCGGTGGAGGACAACATCTTCTACGGGCAGCTGCAGTTCGAGAACGGCACCACCGTGAGCTCCCGGGCCTCCGATGGGTTGGCCGTTGCCCTGCGCGCCAAGTGCCGGATCTGGTGCGCCGACGCCGTCATGGACGAGGCCGGCGTCCGGATCACCGAACACGACGAGGGCGAGGACACGCACCCCGGACCCGCCGTGGACGAGGAAGGCGAACTGCGGCGCTTCCGCGAGTTCCTCGACGACGTCGAACCCGAAGACTTCGGCGGCTGAGCCGGCCCAGGCAACAGGCGCCAGGGAACCTGCCGGGGTTGCCTGCGTGCCTGTGACTGCTGGTGTTTCTGATACGTGCGTGACAGCTGTGGCGGCACTGAACGTTAAAGTCAAGGATGAAACTTTCGACACGCCCCTGGAATAGCCCCAACGTCTTTGACCTTGGGCCCCGGCAGGCCTAACGTCGGAGGTACAAGTTCCCATTGCATACGGTAGCCGCGCAAGTCACACTGGAAGGTGCAGCCCGGCTGAATTACACGGATGGAGTATTCATCCGGTGTCATGCAGCTGTTCACATCTATTGCTGCCGATGCAACAAACCCAGGGGAACCCACGACAAGGAGGGTCCACGTGAGTCCGAAAGGCGAAGCAGGCGAGCTGAAGCAGGCCTCAACGGCCGGCGTTGCTGTGCCCGCCAGCGGTGCCCAGGGCCTGCTGTTCACCGAAGATCTCCCCGTTCTGGACGAGGACGCGGGCTACCGCGGACCCACCGCCTGCAAGGCGGCCGGCATTACCTACCGCCAACTCGATTATTGGGCGCGCACCGGACTCGTTGAGCCCGCCGTCCGCGGCGCGGCCGGCTCCGGCTCGCAGCGGCTCTACGGCTTCCGCGACATTCTGGTTCTCAAGGTGGTCAAACGGCTCCTGGACACGGGCGTCTCCCTGCAACAGATCCGCACCGCCGTGGAACACCTGCGTGAGCGCGGCGTCGAGGACCTCGCCCAAATCACGCTCATGAGCGACGGCGCCAGCGTCTACGAGTGCACATCGGCAGATGAAGTCATCGATCTCGTCCAGGGCGGCCAGGGGGTGTTCGGCATCGCCGTCGGCCGCGTATGGCGCGAAGTTGAAGGAAGCCTCGCAGCCCTTCCCAGCGAACACGCCGCGGACCAGTCCTTTCCCGACGACGAGCTGAGCAAGCGCCGGGCGGCCCGCAAGATCGGCTAGCGCCCACAGCTGCAGACATGACTGAGCACAGAAACGACTGAGCACAGAAACGACTGAGGCCGCCTCCCGGACAGGGAAGGCGGCCTCATTCTGTTGCGCTGTGTACGGCAGCCCGGGGCTACCGTAGGCTGCGGTCGCGGACAGCGCCGGCCGGGGCCACGCTGCCCTGGTTCAGCAGGTTCTGCAGCAGGGCATCGAAGAGCCCGGCCGCATTCTTGGCCGAGTCGCCGGGCCAGTGGTGGATGGAGTGGGCCGCGCCCTGGATCTGCTGCCAGTTGGCCTGCTCCGGGATATGCGGGCTCAACAGCAGCTGGCCGAACATGGATTCCATCTCCGAGAGCCGGAACGTGTGCTCGGCCGAACTGCTGCGCACCCGGTTGGCCACGATGCCCGCGGGGGACAGCTTGGGGGCGAATTCCTGCCGGAACAACTGGATGGCGCGCATGGTGCGTTCTGTGCCGGCCACCGAGAAAAGCCCGGGCTCGGCCACCAGGGTCACCTTGTCGCTTGCGGACCACGCCATCCGGGTCAGGCCGTTCAGTGACGGGGGACAGTCGACCAGGACGAGTTCGTAGTTCGTGGCGCCGGCCAGGACCGTGGAAAGCCGGCGAAGGTCGCGGCGGCCCAGGTCGGGGCGGTCGTAGATGCCGGTATAGGCGGAGCCGACGGCCACGTCCAGGACGGAGGTCGCCGCGCCGGACTGGATCCTGCCGTTCGCGCTGCCGTTGGCGTTGCCGCGGCCGTTGATCCGGGCGTGATCCACCCAGCCGCTGGGGACCACGTTGTCCGCCAGATGTGCCCGCCGCGGCGACCTCAGCATCCTGCCGATATCGAGCTGATCGTCCGGACTCACGCCCAGGGCCGTGCTGGCGTCAGCATGCGGATCAAGGTCGACGACGAGGGTGGGGATGCCGGCGGCCAATGCCGCCGACGCCAGTCCGGTGGTCACGGATGTCTTGCCGACACCGCCTTTGAGGCTGCTGATGCTCACTACTTGCACTTGAAAAACCAATACCTAACGCCGGTTGCCGAGACGGGGTCGTGCCGGCTCCTGCGTTCTTCGGAGCCGGGGCGTGCATGCGCCACCCACCCACTCATCATATGTTGATGCTCCGGCGAAACCCGTTTCATCCGGCGTGGGGCGCCAGAACCTCGCCAATCGGACGGACGGGGAAAGCTCTAAGGCCAAGGCCCTGCCCATCGCGGCGTCCGTGACGGATAATGCTGTGACAGTCGCCACAATGATTTGTGTTTGCCCGCACAGGTCCTAGACACTGTGAGCACTTACCGATACGCCCGCGATGAAGCAGGAGAAGTATGTTTTCTAAGATTCTGGTGGCCAACCGCGGCGAAATCGCGATTCGCGCCTTCCGCGCGAGCTACGAGCTGGGTGCCAAGACTGTCGCTGTGTTTCCCCATGAGGACCGCAACTCCATTCACCGCCAGAAGGCCGATGAGGCGTATCTGATCGGCGAGGAGGGGCACCCGGTCCGGGCCTACCTGGACGTTGATGAGGTGGTGCGCGTCGCCAAGGAGTCCGGGGCGGACGCCATTTACCCCGGTTACGGTTTCCTCTCCGAGAACCCGCGCCTGGCGCGGGCCGCGAAGGAGGCCGGCATCACCTTCGTCGGGCCGCCGGCAGAGGTCCTGGAACTCGCCGGTAATAAGGTTGCCGCCCTCGAGGCCGCGCGCAAGGCCGGCGTCCCGGTCCTCAAGTCCAGCCAGCCGTCGAAGGACCTGGACGAACTGATCGCCGCCGCGGATGAAATCGGCTTCCCCATCTTCGCCAAGGCCGTCGCCGGCGGCGGCGGGCGCGGCATGCGCCGCGTGGACACCCGCGAGGCGCTCCCGGAGGCCCTGCAGGCCGCCATGCGCGAAGCCGACGCCGCGTTCGGCGACCCCACCATGTTCCTGGAGCAGGCCGTCCTGCGCCCGCGCCACATCGAGGTCCAGATCCTGGCCGACGCGGAGGGCAACGTGATGCACCTCTTCGAGCGTGACTGTTCCATCCAGCGCCGCCACCAGAAGGTCATCGAGATCGCCCCGGCCCCGAACCTCGACGAAGGCATTCGGCAGGCGCTGTACCGCGACGCCGTGAAGTTCGCGAAGGCGCTGAACTACGTCAACGCCGGCACCGTCGAATTCCTCGTCGACACCGTGGGCGAGCGGGCCGGCCAGCACGTCTTCATCGAAATGAACCCGCGGATCCAGGTCGAGCACACGGTCACCGAGGAAGTCACCGACGTCGACCTCGTCCAGGCGCAGCTGCGCATCGCCGCCGGTGAGAGCCTCGCGGACCTGGGCCTGTCCCAGGAGAGCGTCCAGCTCAAGGGTGCCGCCCTGCAGTGCCGCATCACCACGGAGGACCCGGCCAACGGCTTCCGGCCCGACGTCGGCAAGATCACCGGCTACCGCTCGGCCGGCGGCGCCGGCGTCCGGCTCGACGGCGGCACCGTCTACTCGGGCGCGGAGATCAGCCCGCACTTCGACTCCATGCTGGTCAAGCTGACCTGCCGCGGACGCAACTACCCGGCCGCCGTCGCCCGGGCCCGCCGCGCCCTCGCCGAGTTCCGCATCCGCGGCGTGTCCACCAATATCTCCTTCCTGCAGGCTGTCCTGGACGATCCCGACTTCGTCGCCGGGGATGTGGCCACCTCGTTCATTGACGAACGGCCCCAGCTGCTGAAGGCACGGGTCTCGGCCGACCGCGGCACTAAGTTGCTGACCTGGCTTGCCGACGTCACGGTCAACAAGCCCAACGGCGAACTCAAGGTCCACACGGACCCGGCGGACAAGCTTCCGGCCCTGGATGACGCCGCGGCCCGGCCAGGGTCCCGCCAGCGTCTCCAGGAACTCGGCCCGGAAGGGTTTGCCCGTGCCCTGCGGGCGCAGGACGCCGTGGCCGTCACAGACACCACGTTCCGCGACGCGCACCAGTCCCTGCTCGCCACCCGGGTGCGCACCCGGGACCTCGTGGCGGCCGGTCCCGCAGAATCCAAGCTGCTCCCCGAGTTGCTCTCGGTCGAGGCCTGGGGCGGGGCGACCTACGACGTCGCCCTGCGCTTCCTCGGCGAAGACCCCTGGGACCGGCTTGCCGCCCTGCGCAAGGCCATGCCGAACCTGTGCCTGCAGATGCTGCTCCGCGGCCGCAACACCGTCGGCTACACGCCCTACCCGGAAGAGGTCACGGTGGCGTTCGTCAACGAGGCCGCCGCCACGGGCATCGACATTTTCCGGATCTTCGACGCCCTCAACGACGTCAACCAGATGGCTCCGGCCATCCGGGCCGTCCGCGAGACCGGTACCGCCGTCGCCGAGGTTGCCCTCTGCTACACCGCGGACATGCTGGACCCGGAGGAAACGCTCTACACCCTGGATTACTACCTGGAGCTGGCGCAGAAAATCGTCGACGCCGGGGCGCACATCCTCGCGATCAAGGACATGGCCGGACTGCTGCGTCCGGCTGCCGCGGCGCGCCTGGTCTCGGCGCTGCGGGAGCGGTTCGACCTCCCCGTCCACCTGCACACCCACGACACCGCCGGCGGCCAGCTGGCCACGCTCCTCGCGGCCGTGGATGCCGGCGTGGACGCCGTCGACGTGGCCTCGGCCTCACTGGCGGGAACCACCAGCCAGCCCTCGGCCTCGGCCCTCGTCGCCGCGCTGGCCCACACGGCGCGCGATACCGGCCTCAGCCTGGCGAACGTCTGCGCCCTCGAGCCTTACTGGGAAGCCGTCCGCCGGGTCTACGCGCCGTTCGAGTCCGGACTGCCGGGCCCCACAGGCCGGGTCTACCAGCACGAAATTCCGGGCGGCCAGCTCTCCAACCTGCGCCAGCAGGCAATGGCGCTGGGCCTGGGCGAGCGTTTCGAGGCGATCGAGGACATGTACACCGCGGCGGACCGGATCCTCGGCCGCCTGGTCAAGGTGACCCCGTCGTCCAAGGTGGTGGGCGACCTCGCCCTGCATCTGGTGGGCCTCAACGCCGATCCGGAAGACTTCAACGAGAACCCGCAAAAGTACGACGTCCCGGATTCCGTGATCGGCTTCCTCTCTGGCGAGCTTGGTGACCCGCCCGGTGGCTGGCCCGAGCCCTTCCGGACCAAGGCGCTGCAGGGGCGCACCGTCAAGGTCCGCGACGTCGAGATCAGCGCCGAGGACAGCGCCGCGCTCAACGGCGATTCCAAGACCCGGCGGGGCACGCTCAACCGCCTGCTCTTCGCCGGTCCCACCAAGGACTACCAGAAGAGCGTGGAGTCCTACGGCAACCTTTCCGTGCTGGACACGCGGGACTACCTCTTCGGGCTGCAGCGCGGCGCGGAGCACGAGATCGAGCTCGAGAAGGGCGTCCGGCTGATCGCCTCGCTCGAGGCCGTCTCCGAGCCGGACGAGAAGGGCATGCGCACGGTCATGTGCACGCTCAACGGCCAGTCCCGGCCGGTGGTGGTCCGCGACCGTTCAGTGGTGAGCAACGTCAAGGCCGCCGAACGCGCCGACACGTCCCAGCCGGGCCAGGTCGCCTCGCCGTTCGCCGGTGCCGTCACGCTCACCGTCAAGGCCGGGGACACCGTCAAGGCCGGCGACACGGTGGCCACGATCGAGGCCATGAAGATGGAAGCGTCCATCACGACGCCGGTGGCCGGCACCGTCGCGCGGCTCGCCGTCGCCGGGATCGAACAGGTCCAGGGCGGGGATCTGCTGCTCGTCGTCGAATAGCGGCAGCGCGGCAACACAGCACCCCATCAAAACAGAAGGGTCTTTCCGGCTTCCGCCGGAAGGACCCTTCTGTTTCTGCCAGACATTGCCTCCCGAACAAAAGCAACGCGGGGCCAGATACGGCCCATCAGGGGCGCCGGATGGGCCGTATCTGACCCCGCGTTGCTCTGGTGCGGGGGTTGCTCTGGTGCGGGGCGGTCGCGGTTGCAGCCTAGGCGAGGGTGGGTCGCTTGGCGCTGTACATTTCCTCGATCACGTTCTCGAAGTCCTTGAGCACCTGGGCCCGCTTGACCTTCATGGAGGGGGTCAGATGTCCGGAGGCCTCGGTGAAGTCGGCCGGCACGATCCGGAAGGACTTGATCGCCTCGGCCTGGGATACGGACTGGTTGGCGTGGTTGATGAGCTCCTGGACCGCGGCCTTGACGGCGGGGTTGACGGCAGCCTCGGCGAGAGGGGTCGAGGCCGGGAGCCCGTGGCGGCCCAGCCAGCCGGGGAGGGCTTCCTCGTCCAGGGTCACCAGGGCGCCGATGAACGGGCGGTTGTCGCCCACCACGAGCACCTGCGAGACGAGCGCGTCGGCCCGGATCTGGTCTTCCAGCAGGGCAGGGACCACGTTCTTGCCGCCGGCCGTGACGATGATTTCCTTCTTGCGCCCGGTGATGGTCAGGAATCCAGCCTCGTCCAGCTGGCCGATGTCGCCGGTGCGGAACCAGCCGTCGTCGTCGAAGGTCGCGGCGGACAGGTCATCGCGCTTGTAGTAGCCGCGCATGACGCACACGCCCTTGGCGAGGATCTCGCCGTCGTCCGCGATCCTGACGGAGTTGCCCGGAATCGGGGCGCCGACGGTGCCGATCTTGATCAGGTCGGGGGTGTTGACCGTGACCGGGGCCGTGGTTTCAGTCAGCCCGTACCCTTCCAGGATCTGCATGCCGATGCCCTGGAAGAAGTGGCCCAGCCGTTCGCCGAGCGGGCCGCCGCCGGAAACGGCATGGGAGACGTTCCCGCCCATTGCGGCCCGGAGCTTGCTGTACACGAGCTTGTCGAACACGGCGTGCTTGAGCTTCAGTACGAGCCCGACCTTGCCGGCCTGCCGGGCCCGGGAGAATTCGATGGCGGTGTCCGCGGCGCGGTGGAAGATGGCGCCCTTGCCGCCGTCCTCGGCCTTGGTCAGGGCCGAGTTGTAGACCTTCTCGAAAACGCGCGGGACGGCGAGGATAAAGGTCGGTTTGTAGCTCTGCAGATCCGGCAGCAGGTTCTTGATATCCGGGGTGTGCGCCACCGTGACGCCGGCCGCGACTGCCAGCACAGAGATGAAGCGTGCGAAGACGTGGGCCATGGGCAGGAACATGATGGTCCGTGCCTGCTCGTGGACGATCGTGCCCAGCGACGTGACCAGCGCGTTCTCGGACAGTTCCACGAAGTTGCCGTGCGTCAGCTCGCAGCCCTTGGGCCGGCCGGTGGTGCCCGAGGTGTAGATGATCGTGGCGACATCGTTCAGGGACGCCTGGCTGCGGCGTGCTTCAAGCTCGGCGTCGCTGACGCCGGCTCCGGCCGCACGGACCTCGTCCAGGCTGTCGCCCTCGAGCTGCCAGACATGCCCCAGGGCGGTGAGGCCCTCGGAGGTGGCCGCCTGCCGGATGATGTCCTCGTGGTGCGCCGATTCGCCGAACGCGGCCACGGCGCCGGAGTCGCCAAGGTTCCAGGCCACCTGGGAGGGGGAGGAGGTTTCATAGATCGGGACCGAGACGGCGCCGGCGAACCAGATGGCGAAGTCGATCAGGGCCCATTCATACCGGGTGCGGGACATGATGCCCACCCGGTCGCCGGCGGCCACACCGCTGGCCATGAGGCCCTTGGCGAGGGCCGAGACGTCGGCCAGGAATTCGGTGGCGCGGACGTCCTGCCACTGGCCGGCTGCGTCGAGCCGCGAGAACAGCGCAGGGTTGGAAGCCTTGGCCGCCTGGCGCACCACGAGATCGGTGACATTGGTGTCCGGATCGACATTCACCAGGGGCGGGACAATGATTTCTCGCACGACAGCTCCTTTGGTATCCATAGGCCCGCAAGGGGTACCGCTAAGCCTAGTATGCGGCCCCCCGAAGGTGTGTTCTGCGACACCTACTGGCCAGTAACTTTACGGTCGGGACCGCCGTTCCGCCAGTCGGGGATGCTGCGGGCACGTGCGCGGCGCTCTGCTGCCGCGTCATGCGGCCGGGCCTTCGCTGCCGTTGCGGCCCCGGCGAATAGAATGGGGCACCATGCAGACACCAACACCCGGCCGGCAGCCCGGCCTGCGCCGCCGCACCGCCGCCTGGCGAAGCAGGACCCTGGCCGGCGCCGCGGCCGCCACGGCCGGGCATGACCTCCGCTCACACCTGCGGCTGGGCCGCAAGGGCCTGGCGATCGGCGTCGACATCGGGGGAACCAAGGTTGCTGCCGGCGTGGTGGACGCCGAGGGCAGGATCCTCAGCCAGGCCAAACGCTCCACCCCGGGCAACGACCCGCGCGCCGTGGAACAGGTCATTGTCGAACTCGTCGGAGAGCTGGGCGCCGGACACCGGATCTGGTCGGTCGGAATCGGCGCCGCCGGCTGGATGGACCTCGACGGCGGCACTGTCCTCTTCAGCCCGCACCTGGCCTGGCGCAATGAACCGCTGCGCGAGAACCTGCAGCGGCTGCTGCGCCGCCCCGTCCTGCTGACCAACGACGCCGACGCCGCCGCCTGGGCGGAATGGCGCTTCGGCGCCGGACAGGGACAGGACCGTCTGGTCTGCATCACCCTGGGAACCGGAATCGGCGGGGCCATGGTCATGGACGGACGGCTCGAACGCGGCCGCTTCGGTGTGGCGGGGGAGTTCGGCCACCAAATCATCATGCCGGGCGGGCACCGCTGCGAGTGCGGCAACCGCGGCTGCTGGGAACAATACGCCTCGGGCAATGCGCTCGGCCGCGAGGCCAGGGAACTGGCCGCCGCGAATTCCCCGGTTGCCCAGGAACTGCTCAAGGCCGTGGACGGCGACGTGGAACGCATTACGGGCGTGATCGTGACGGAGCTGGCCAAGGCCGGGGACCAGACCTCCCGCGAACTCCTCGAGGACGTCGGGGAATGGCTGGGCCTTGGCCTGGCGAACCTCGCAGCGGCACTGGACCCAGGCAAGTTCGTGATCGGCGGCGGACTCTGCGACGCCGGCGAGCTGCTCGTCGCGCCCGCCCGGAAGGCCTTCGCGCGGAACCTCACCGGCCGCGGCTTCCGCCCCGCGGCGGAGATCGAACTGGCCGCCCTGGGACCCAACGCCGGACTGATCGGCGCCGCCGACCTCTCCCGGGTCAGCAGCCGCATGCACACCCAGTAGCGTGCCTTCCTGGGCCCTGAACCAACCAGCGCGGTGGCTGGCGCCCTGACCGGTGGACTAGATGCGAGCCCCGTCGTCGTGCTCGTCCTTCTCGCCCGGCAGCTTCATGATCAGGAACACCACGGAGGCCGCGAACGCGGCCACCATGCCCACGATCGCCAGCGTCGGGGCCGACCGCCAGAACATCGCCGAGAACACGAGCGCAATCGGGCCGCCCACCGCGCCAATCCAGGCAAGGACGGTCATCGGATCTGCACCGGCCAGGCTGGGCGGCTCCTCCGGGACGAACACGCCATCATCGTCGTCGGCCTCGTAGTCCCGGGGGCCGGATGCGGTGTCCGGTGCCTCATTGCTGCCCGCGGCCGGGTTGCCCGGGGCGGAGGCGAGCCGCTCCCTGGCGGAAAGTTCGATCGGCGCGACGCCGGCGAGGCCCAGCGGGTCGAAATCGCTGAACGACCTGTTCGCACCGGTGCCGGCGCCGGAGCGAGCGCCGGTGCCGGCGGCGCTGTCCGTTCCGCCGGCCGGGCCGTCAGTTCCCCCAACTGCCTCGTCCCCGCCTTGCCCGACCCCTTCCAGCCTGGCGACGAGATCCAGCCACACGGCGTCGTCATCGGCAAGCGGTGCGGCCGCGGCGGCCGGGTCCTGCGCCTCAGGGGGCGGGGTGGTGCCCGGGCGCTGGAGGCCGGATGCGTCAGCGCCAGGCGACCTGTCGTTTTCTGGGTCAGGGATCTCGGGGTCAGGGGTCTCGGGGTCAGGGACGCCGGGGTCCGGTTTAGTCATTGGCCGTGTCCTTCCGGCTGGCGCGGGCGGCGCCCGGACCGGCTGCGGCTGCAACATACCGGACAAATTCGGCCGTGCCACGGAAGATCTCGGGCGCGTCGTTGTCCATGGTAGCGACGTGGTAGCTGTTTTCCAGCCGGACCACCTCGAGCGGGGCGTTGGTCAACCCGCGGCGCAGGGCCTCCATGCTGGATTCGGACACCACATGGTCCACCGTGGAACGGTAGACCCGGACCGGAGCCGTGACGCGGGGCAGCAGCCGCACGGTGTCCTTGAACATCTTGTTGAGCTCGTGCGCGGCGGCCACCGGAGTGCGCGGGTAGGCGCACTCGTCCATGCCCGGTTTGAGGATGTCATTGGCGATCGCAGGGGTGCTCTTGAGGACAAACTTCAAGACGCCCGCCAGCGGGGCGCGGGGATCATCGATAACCAGGCCGGGGTTGACCACCACCACCCCCGCCACGGGGCGGGTGGCCGCGATCCGCAACGCGAGGGCGCCGCCCATGGACAGCCCCGCCACGACCACGATGTCGCATTCTTCCGCAAGCTCCAGGTAGGCCGCGTCCAAGGCAGCATGCCAGTCCTGCCACCGGGTCTTGGCCAGCTCCTGCCAGCTCGTTCCGTGCCCCGGCAGCAGGGGCAGCCGGACGGCGAACCCGGCACCGGCCAGGGACAACGCCCAGTCCCGCACACCGTGCGGGCTGCCGGTGAAGCCGTGCGAGACCACGACGCCGGTCCGGGGGATGGTTCCCGTGAACGGGCTGCTGAACGGCGAGTGGTCCGGGAGGATGCTCATGGGGTCTCCGAGGGGGCGCGGGGCGGCGAAATGGCGTGGGCGTGCTGCAGGAAGAAACGCACTGATTCTTCAAAGAGTAGCGGCGCATCGGCGTCCAGGGTGGCAACGTGCCCGCTGTGCGGGAGGGGAACCACCGTGAGTTCCCGGGACCCGAGCCGCCTGCGCAGCAGCGCCAGGGATGACGGCGGGACCACGGCGTCGGTGTCCGACTTGAACACCAGGGCAGGGGCGGAGACGGACGGCAGGTCCCGGAGGGTCGCGGCGAACAGCCGGCGCAACTGGTGGACGGCGGCCAGCGGGGTCACGGAGTAGTCACCGTCGTCGGTGGTGGCCGCCGTGGAATTCTCCTCCTGGATGGGCGTGGTGGTGCGCTGGAAGTACTTGAGCAGTCCCACGATCCGGACCCTGCGGTCATAGAAGCTCAGGCCGGGGTTGACGGCGGCCACGCCGGCCACGCCGTGGCGGGCCGCGGTACGCAGGGCGATCGTGCCGCCCATGGACAGTCCCGCGACGTAGCAGTCATCAGTCCGGCCGGCCAGGTCCAGGTACGCCGTTTCAAAGCTCCTGTACCAGTCCTGCCAGCCCTGCCGGGCGAGGTCCCGCCAGTGGGTGCCGTGCCCGGGCAGAAGCGGTACCGATACGGCGAAGCCCTGGGCGGCGAGGTGGCGGGCCCACGGCAGGACGCTGAGCGGGCTGCCTGTGAAGCCGTGGCAGATGGCCACACCGGTCCGGGCGTTGGGGCCGTGGCCGGGGTAGCTGAAAGCGGCGGGCGCAGGGGGAGTGCTGCTTTCAGTCATGAGCCCATCGTGTCACCCTTAGCGCCAAAACTCACTAGAGTAAGGTGTCCATTGAAGCCTGGCCGGACCCGGTTCGGGCCGCAGGCCAGACGCCTTCCGGAGAGGTTACCGAGTGTTTTATTGGTTCATGAAGACGTTTGTCCTGGGGCCGGTGCTCAGGCTGCTGTTCCGGCCCTGGGTCAAGGGCCTTGACAACGTCCCTGCTGAGGGCGCCGCGATCCTTGCCTCGAACCACCTCTCCTTCTCGGATTCCATCTTCATGCCGGTCATGGTGCCGCGGCCGGTGGCGTTCCTGGCGAAATCCGAATACTTCACCGGCACCGGGATCAAGGGCAGGCTGACCGCAGCCTTCTTCCGGCTCACCAACCAGCTCCCCATGGACCGGTCCGGGGGCGCTGCGTCCGCGCAGTCGCTGAACGCCGGCATGGACGTGCTCAAGAAGGGTTCCCTCCTGGGCATCTACCCCGAGGGGACCCGGAGCCCCGACGGGCGCCTCTACCGCGGCAAGGTGGGGGTTGCGCGCCTTGCGCTGCAGGCCCGTGTTCCGGTCGTCCCGGTGGCAATGATCGGAACGGACAAAGTCCAGCCGATCGGCAAGCGCGTGCCCAACATCCGCCGCATCGGCATGATCTTTGGCGAACCGCTCGACTTCAGCCGCTACTACGGCATGGAGGATGACCGGCTGATCCAGCGTTCAGTGACCGACGAGATCATGTACGAACTCATGCGCCTCTCCGGCCAGGAATACGTGGATGAGTACGCCGCCGTCGTAAAGCTCCGCCTGGCGGGCAAAGCGCAGGACGCGGCCCCGGACAGAACCCTTGCGGGCCCTGACGCGGTGCAGGATGCGGCCGCCGGCAATACCCCGAACGAAGCCCCAAACACGGCCCCACCGGAAACCCCGAATGAAACCGCTGCCGGGGACGCGGGGCCGGAGGTTCCCGGCCCCGCATGAGCGGGCCACGGGCGCCATATGACGGCAGCCGGGCTGTCAATGACAGGCAGGGCCCCCGAACCTTGATGGGACTACTATCCTTAGATAGTGACCGAGCTATCTGAGAAACCAGTTTCCCCGCTGACCAGCACCGCCCAGAGCGGAGCCGCCAACTATCCCGGACTGGACAACTGGCGGGAGCTCCCGGCCTCGCAGCAGCCCACCTGGTCGGACCCGGCTGTGTTCGAGGCGTCCGTCAAGGAACTTTCCGTCCTCCCGCCCCTCGTGTTCGCCGGCGAAGTGGACATCCTTCGCGAACGGCTCGCCGCCGCCGCGCAGGGCAAGGCGTTCCTGCTCCAGGGCGGCGACTGCGCCGAGACCTTCGAAGCCGCGACGGCGGACAAGATCAGCGCCCGCGTCCGGACCATCCTGCAGATGGCCGTTGTCCTGACCTACGGCGCGGCCATGCCCGTCATCAAGATGGGCCGCATGGCTGGCCAGTTCGCCAAGCCCCGCTCCTCCAACGATGAAACGCGCGAGGGCGTCACCCTCCCGGCCTACCGGGGCGACATCGTCAACGGCTACGATTTCACGCCCGAGTCCCGCGCCCACGACGCCGGCCGGATGCTCAAGGCCTACCACACCTCCGCTTCGACGCTGAACCTGATCCGCGCCTTCACCCAGGGCGGTTTCGCGGACCTGCGCCTGGTGCACCAGTGGAACAAGGGCTTCACCGAGAACCCGGCCCACGCCCGCTACGAGTCCCTGGCCCGGGACATCGACCGCGCCATCAAGTTCATGGCCTCCTGCGGTGCCGATTTCGAGGCCCTGAAGCGGGTGGAATTCTACGCGAGCCACGAGGCCCTGCTGCTGGACTACGAGCGCGCCCTGACCCGCATCGACTCGCGCACGGGGCTGCCCTACGACACCTCCGCGCACTTCCTCTGGATCGGGGAGCGGACCCGCGAGCTGGACCACGCACACGTCGACTTCCTCTCCCGGGTCCGCAACCCGATCGGCGTCAAGCTCGGCCCGTCGACCAGCGGCGACGACGCCCTGCGCCTGATCGACAAGCTGGATCCGAACCGGGAGCCCGGCCGGCTCACCTTCATCACCCGCATGGGTGCGGGCAACATCCGCGAGAAGCTGCCGGCGATCGTCGAACGCGTCACCGCCTCCGGGGCCCAGGTCCTTTGGGTCACCGACCCCATGCACGGGAACACGGTCACCTCGCCCAACGGCTACAAGACCCGCAATTTCGACGACGTCATTGATGAAGTGCGCGGATTCTTCGAAGTCCACCACGCGCTCGGCACCGTTCCCGGCGGCCTGCACGTGGAGATGACGGGTGACGACGTCGCCGAGTGCCTCGGCGGAGCAGACCCGATCGACCAGGAAGCCTTCCTGGACCGCTACGAGTCCGTCTGCGATCCGCGCCTGAACCACATGCAGTCGCTCGAGATGGCGTTCCTGGTGGCCGGAGCGCTCTCCAAGCGCTGACGCACTGATGGACAGAACGCGTCTGGCGGAACGCATTCCGACAGAACGTTTCCCACAGAACGCGTTCTGACAAAGAGCTCCGCCCGGCTACAGCAGCCGGGCGGAGCTTTCTTGTGCGACGGCAGGGGCCGGAGCGGGGTGCCGGTCAGACGACGGTGAGCGTGACGGTCGAGCCTTCCGGGGCCTTCGTGTCCACGGGATTCTGGTCCCGGACCGTGCCGAAGAAACCGCCGAGGATGTTATCGACCTGGACCTTGAAGCCGAGTTTCTCAAGGGCTTCCTGGGCCTCCGAGGCCTGCTTGCCGATGAAGCTGGGCACCTCGACGAGCTTCGGGCCCTTCGAGATGGTCAAGGTGACGGTGCCGCCCTTGGTCAGGTTGCCGGAGGCCGGGTCCTGCGCCAGCACCGCGCCCTCGGGGACATTCCTGTCATTGACTGCTTCCGGGGCCACCACGGCCTTCAGGCCTGCATCTTCAAGGGCCTTTACAGCGGTGTCCTGCGCCTGCCCGCGGACATCCGGGACCGGGATGGGCTGGGGGCCCTTCGAGACGGTCAGGCCCACGGGCGTCCCGTGCCTGACCGGGTTGCCGCTGCGCGGAGCCTGGGCAAGGACGGTTCCGGCCGGCGCCTTCTCGTCGAAGGTCTCGGTGATCGGGCCCAGAGCCATCTGGGCGCCGTTGAGCGTGGTCTTGGCCTCGCCCAGGCTCTTGCCGGCCAGTTCCGGCAGCGGGAACAGCTCCGGGCCCTTGGAGACGGCCAGCGACACCGGCTGGAACTTGCGGATGACCTCTCCGGCGGTCGGCTCCGAGCCGACCACGAGCCCGGGCGAGACGTCGTCGTCGAAGACATCCTTCACGGTGGATTGGAAGCCGGCGGTGCGGAGCAGGTCCTGGGCCTCGGCAACGGTCTTGTTCGCCACCGGGGGAATCGTTCCCGGCGACCCGGGACCCATGCCGAAGAACCAGCCGGCGACGGCGGCGAGCAGCGCCGCGACGACGAGGAGGACGATCCACAGCAAGCCGCGGCGCCGGGGGTTGCCCTCGTGCAGCGTCCTGGTGGGCGTGGCGGCGGCGCGCTGGCGTGCCTTCTCCTCGTCCCGGTCCAGCTTGCGCTGGGCGCGTTTGCTGGGGGCAACCGCGCTCTCCGGCGGGCCGTCATACCCGGCGCCGTCGTAGGCCGCCTCGTCCGGGGTGGACAACGGTCCGTAGGCCGGACGCCGCGGGGCACCGGACATCACGGTGGTCGGGTTGCCGCCGGTGCGGGAAATCATCTCGGTGGGCCGGGCTAGGCTGCCGTATACCTCAGTCTGCAACTCCGTGGGCATTCCGGTGGGCGGCAGCACGTGGGCCGTTGCCTGCGCGTCCGACGCCGGACCGGTACCGCCTGGCGGCCGGGTTGGCGGTGCTGCTACGGCCGGCAGGGTGCTGCGAGCCGCCGGCGGCTGGAGGTCGAGTTCGGCGTCGCTGAGGTTGGTCCTGATGTGCCGGAGCTCGGACAACAGGGCGCTGCCGTCGACGGGGCGCTTGTCCGGGTCCCGGTCCGTGCACCACTGGACGAGTTCGTCGATCTCCTCAGCCAGCCCGGGCACCTCCAGCGAAGGCGCTGCGACGGTGGAATTGACGTGCTGGTAGGCGACCTGGATGGGCACGTCGCCTTCGAACGGCTGCCGGCCCGTGACCATTTCGTAAAGCATGATCCCGACCGAATAGATGTCGCTGCGGGCATCTGCCTGTTTGCCCAGGACAAGTTCGGGGGAGATGTAGGCGACGGTCCCGATCAGGGCGCCCGTGCTGGTGGACGTCGAGATAGCGCGGGCCAGGCCGAAGTCGCCGAGCTTGATCCGCCCGTCGTCGGCGATCAGGACGTTTTCGGGCTTGATGTCCCGGTGGATCATTCCGGCGGCGTGCGCGGCGCCGAGGCCTTCGACGACCGGATCGATCAGCGCCAGGGCCAGCCGCGGCGACAGGGCGCCCTTGTCATTGAGGACATCCCGCAGCGTGTGGCCCTTGATGAACTCCATGACCAGATAGGCGAGCCGGCCGTCTTCGCCCTGATCCAGGACGCCCACGACGTGCGGGTGGGAGAGCCGGGCTGCAGCCTTGGCTTCGCGGCCCAGCCGATCGAGGAACTGCGGGTCGTCGGCCAGATGGGGATGGAGCACCTTCAGCGCGACATCACGCTCAAGGCGCTGGTCCGTGGCGAGGTACACGGTGGACATCCCGCCGCGAGCAAGCCTGGATCGAACCTGGTAGCGGTTGTCCACCAGGTTCCCTACGAGAGCATCCGACACGTATTCCTGCACCCTACAATCGTAGTCGCTGGACAGAAACGGGCCCGAATCAACATGCGATCCGGGCCCGTAGCGTCACGCTCCGCCGAAAGGGAGCCTGTGCTGGAGTCTGTAGTTGGCCGAACGGCCGGGTTTAGCCGAACAGCTGCCGGTTGGCCTTGATGGCGGCGACGTAGCCCTTGGTGTCCTCGAACATGCCGTTCTGGCTCACCGAGTACTGGCCCTGGTAGTAGCCGGCGATTGCGGTGTCCACATCCGGGCTCGTGCGGACCAACTGGCGGATGATCGCGATGCCTGCCGTGGCGTTGTCGTACGGATCGAGCAGGTTCAGCTTGCGGCCCACCAGATCGGAGGCCCATTCGCCGGAGGACGGGATGACCTGCATGGTGCCGATCGCGTTGGCCGGTGACACGGCACGCTGGTCGAAGCCGGATTCCTGGAAGGCAAAGGCCAGTGCAAGGCTGGCGTCCACGCCCATGCGCCGGGCCGTGTCCGCCACGATCGACTTCATCTGCTGGCGGGTGGGTACCGGGGAGGCGTTGAGCAGCGCCTTGTTCTGGTTGGCCGAGCTGACCACCGCGGCCGGGTAGCTGAACCCGAGGAACGTGCTGGGCACGAGGGGCGTGGTGGGGGCAGGCGTGCTTGATGCCGGTGCGATGGTCGACGCGCCGGGGATGACGAGCTTCTGGCCGGGGTAGATGATGCTCGACATTGTCAGCCGGTTGGCCGACAGGACGTCCGAGAGCCTGACACCGTTGCGGGCCGCGATGCCGGAGAGGGTGTCGCCGGCCCTGATGGTGTAGGAGCCGGAACTGGCGGGCGCGGGCGCCGACGGCTTGGGTGCGGAGGTGGCCACGGGTGCGGAGGTGGCCGGCGTGCTGGAACCGCCGCCGACCTTGACCGTCTGGCCGGGATAGATCACGGAGCTCATCCCGAGCCCGTTCCACTTGAAGATCTCGGAAAGACCAACGCCGTGGCGGCTGGCGATGGCGCTCAGGGTGTCGCCGGACTTGACGACGTACACGCTGCCGCCGCCCGAGGCGGGCGTTGCCGGCGTCGATTTCGCCGGTGCGGACGGTTTGGGCGCTGCCGGCGCCGGCGTCGAGCCCGTGAGCTTGATCTTCTGCCCCGGGTAGATGATCGTGTTCGGCTGCAGGTTGTTCAGCTTGAGCACGGCAAACGTGTCCAGGCCGTAGCGGCCGGCAATGGCACTGATGGTGTCGCCGCGGGCGATCGTGTAGGCGGCCGGAGCGGAGGCCTGCGCGGGCCGCAAGGCGCTCGGCAGCGTCACCGGGACGGAGGCGGCCGGGATCACTGCCGCCTTCAGGGATGTCGCCGCGTCAGCCTTCGCCTGGGCACGCATGGCGGCCGCGAGCGTTGCCGGGACCGAGCGCACCCGCGATTCGGCTGCGGCAGGCTGGGCGATCGCCAGGGAGGAAAGCACGACGGCGGGAAGCGCCGCCGTCGTCGCCGCGATGAGCGGCAGGCTGCGCCCCGGACGGAGCTGTGGCGAACGTGAGGTTGTCATTGGAAAGATCCTCTTCTCAGCGGCAACGCTGCGGTCAGGCCGGTAGAACTGGTGTTACCAGTGTGACAAAAGTTATTTCTGTTACAAATGTGATCTATGTGAATCTCTCATGAATTGGCAATTAGCACAAGAACCGTTTGACATTCCGCAAACCCGTTTCCGGTGGAGTGTCGCCCGAAAGTCGTTCCACGGGAGTCCCTGGTGAAGCCTGGCGGCATTCCGGCGCGGCGGGACCGACCATGGCCGCAGCGTGAATTCTGCGGATGCCGACTAGGCGGCGGGGCACCGCCCGTGGCAATCTTTATGCGTGAGTAATGTAGAAAGCCTCGTGGGCGAATGGCTGCCCCTGCCCGATGTCGCACAGCTTCTGAACGTATCTATCACCAAGGTCCATGCATTGCTGGACGAGCGTGCGCTGGCGGCCGTGAGAATCGGCGACCGGCGCATTCGGTCCGTGCCTGCGGCTTTCATCCAGGACGGGCATGCGGTGGAGAGCCTGAAAGGCACCATTGTTGTTCTCTCAGACGCCGGATACTCGGATGAGGAACTGATCAACTGGCTCTTTACGCCGGACGATTCCCTCCGCGGCCGGCCCATTGACGCCCTGCGGGAAGGTCGCAAGACCGAAATTCGCCGCAGGGCACAATCACTGGCCTGGTAAAAGCACACCGGCAGCAACTGCGCCGGCAGCATCCCCCGGACGTGCCATCACGGGCCGTGCACAGCGCAAGCGCAGTGCACGGCCCGCCGCGTTTCAAGGCACCTCTTAAAAGGCGTTACCGGTTAAAAGGCGTTACCGGCGTGAGGGCAGGGTTAAGCCGCGCGGCTGACCGTGGCTTCTGCCAGCCTGCGGAGCGCGGTTTTGGGCAGCTCCTGAAGCGGCAACAGGTCCAGGGCAGCGAAGGCGGCCTTGCCGAACTCCTCGATGAGCACTTCCGTGGCCTGGAGCGCGCCGCAGTCCACGATGATCCGCCGGATCTCCTCGATGTCCGCATCCCCGAGATCGGGGCTGCCCAGCTTGGCGTCGATGAACTCTGATTCGGCCGCCGAGGCCTGGTCCAGGGCGAAGGCCACCAGGACCGTGCGCTTGCCCTCACGGAGATCGTCCCCGGCAGGTTTGCCGGTGGTGACGGGGTCACCGAAGACGCCAAGGACATCGTCCCGCAGTTGGAACGCCTCGCCGAGCGGCAGGGCGAAGGCGGAATAGCCGCGCAGCAGCTCGTCGCCGGCGCCAGCCAGGGCGCCGCCGAGGGCGAGCGGGTGTTCAGTGGAGTATTTGGCCGACTTGAACCGGATGATGGACTGGGCCCGGCTGACGGCCCCCGCACGGTCCCGCCGGGGCCCGGCGACCTCTTCCAGGATGTCGAGGTACTGCCCGGCCATGACTTCTGCGCGCATGAGGTTGAAGATCAGCCGTGCCGGGCTGCCGGAGGCGGCACGGTGTCCGATCTCCGTGAACGATTCCTCGCTGAAGGACAGGCAGAGATCCCCGGTCAGGATCGCTGCCGCATGGCCGAACCGCTCGCTGTCCAGCGCCCAGCCCTGGGCCTCGTGCAATTCAATGAACCTGCGGTGGACGCTGGGTCCGCCCCGGCGGGTGTCCGAGCGGTCAATGATGTCATCGTGGATCAGGGCCGCGGCCTGGAACAGCTCCAGGGCCGAGCCGGCCGTGACCACCTCGGCCGCGCCGGCTTCTCCGCCGGCGCCGCGCCATCCCCAGTAGCACATGAGCGCCCGCAGGCGCTTTCCGCCCGTGACCAGGTTTGAGATCGAGCCCATGAGCGGATCGATGTCCTGGGAGATCGAGGCCATGATGGCCTGGCGGCTGGTCAGGAACTCGGTGAGCTTGCCGGCGACGGCGGCCACGTAATCCGCCTGCTCGAGCCGCAGCTGTTCGGCGAGACTCACTTGACGGACTCGGCAGCGACGTTCGCACCGATCGTGAACGTGGACACCCCTGTTGTCTGCATGACGGAGATGTTCACGGTTTCGTTGTCCCCGCGCAGGAAGTCCTTGGACGGCAGGGCGCCGACGGTTTCCCCGGGTACGGGCTTGAAGCCCTGCGCCTGCAGCCCCTTGGCGTAGAAAGCCAGGACATCGGCGGCCGGGGCGGTGATGCTGCCGACCAGTGCCGCGGTTGCCGGCACCGTGGTTTTGTCGAAGCTGCTGGAGACCACCTGGGCTCCGGGCATCAGCGGCAGGAGTTTCTGCGGGAAGCCGGGCACGAGGGCGCCGACCGTGGCTGACGTGCCGGGCTCCGCGGAAGGGCTGGGGGGAGCCGTGGTGGAGGACTGCGCAGAGGCGTCCGGGGTCGACGCCGGCGACGCCGCCGGGCTCCCGGTGCCGGCAGGCGTGCATGCGGCCAAGGCCAATAGCGCGCCAGCCGCCGCGATGGCGGCTGCGGCACGTTTGCGCTGTCCAAATACCTTCACAGGGACTTTCCTCCTGGGGTTGAAGCGGAATCAGCCTCCAGTTTAGTCAGTCCCCGGGCATAGGATTGAAGACGTGGGGCCGGACGCAGAGAATCAGCAGGGAGCGCAGAGGAATATGCACCCCAACGGGCCCTCGAATGCGCAGCCCCAGATCCAGCCCGCCGGCAGCCTGGGCGGGGAGTCCCTGCTGGAACTGCGGCGCAGCAGCATCATGCACGTGGACATGGACGCCTTCTTTGTCTCCGTGGAGTTGCGCAGCCGGCCTGAGCTGAAGGGAAAGCCCGTGATCGTGGGCTACCCCGCGGACCGCTCCGTGGTGCTCTCCGCGTCCTATGAGGCCCGCGCCTTCGGCGTCAGATCGGCGATGCCCATGGTGGTGGCGGCGCGGATGTGCCCCTCGGCTGTCATCATCGAGCCCCGCCACAAGCTGTACTACGAAGTGTCCGGCCAGATCATGGCAATCTTTGGTTCCATCACCGACCTCGTCGAGCCGCTCAGCGTGGATGAGGCGTTCCTGGACGTCGGGGGAGCCATCCGGAGGCTCGGGCCGCCACGGGAGATTGGCGAACTCATCCGGGCCTGCGTGTTCCGGGAGCTGGGCATCACGGCATCAGTGGGCATCGCCGCCAGCAAGTTTGTGGCCAAGATCGCGTCCACCCGCTGCAAACCGGACGGACTGCTGCTGATCCGGCCGGAGGAAACCGTCCCCTACCTGCACAGCCTTCCTGTCAGTGCGCTCTGGGGAGTCGGCGGCAAGACCGTGGAGGTGCTGGCCCGCCGGGGCATCAGGACGGTGGCGGACGTCGCCGCGTCGCCGCTGCCCTCGCTGCGCAAGCTGCTGGGCGCATCGGGGGAGCATGTCTACCGGCTCTCCTGGGGCATCGATCCACGGCCCGTGACGCCGGTCCGCCTGGAAAAGAGCATTGGTGCCGAGGAGACGTTCACCACTGACACCGCGGATGACGCGCTGCTTCACAGGGAGCTGCTGCGCCTTTCGCACCGGACGGCGGAGCGCCTCCGCAGTGCCGGCATGCACGCCCGTACCGTGGCGCTCAAGCTGCGCTACGCCGACTTTTCCACTATTACCCGCAGCCGCACCGTGAGCACACCGATCGACAGCGCCCAACTCCTGTACGCGGTGGCAGTGCAGCTCCTGGAATCGGTGGGTGAGCGGCCCATGACGGTCCGGCTGGTCGGCATCCGCGCCGAGCAGCTGGAAGAGGCCGCCGATGCCCCGCTTCAGCTCAGTCTTGACCGCCGGGACGACAACTGGCGGGCCGCCGAACAAGCCCTCGATGCTGTCACCCGGAAGTTCGGTAACAAGTCAGTCCTTCCGGCCCGGCTCCTGGATTCCGGGGGCGCCACCGAGTAAGCCCGGCAGGAACCCCGGCGGGCCGCCCGTTCCCAAGGGTTCCGGCGGCGAAAGGGCCTTAAGACTGTCTTTCAGAACAGGCCGCAACAATCTATCCTTATTAATACCTAGGTTTAGGACTACTGGATCGACCGTTCGGGCGACCTGGCCAGCTGAGACCGGCGCGGGAGAGCTGAATTGACCCCTTTTCACCAATGGCGGTGACGGGGGAACCACTTCGGAATCCCGGGCGTTAGGGAATTAGGGCAATGGCCACGTCATGCCCGGACGTTGGCAGACTTGAGGAGGTCGTGATGCCGCTCTCGGAACACGAACAGAAGTTGCTGGAGCAACTTGAGAAGCAGCTGCATGAGGACGACCCAAAGTTTGCAAGCTCAATGGGATCGGTCCCCGGACGCTCATGGTCCACCCGCCACCTTGTCATCGGCGTGCTCGCGACTCTCGCGGGCGTGCTGCTGTTATTGGTCGGGGTGTCGATGCAAAACATCTTTATCGGGGTCCTCGGCTTTGTTGTGATGGGCGCCGGCGTCTATTTCGCCACGATGCGCAGTTCTGCGGTCGGCAAGGCCAGGGCAGCCGGCGGACGCAAGCAGGGCAAGCCCAGGAGTTCGTTCATGAGCAACCTCGAGCAGCGCTGGGACGAACGGCACGGGGGCGAGTCCTAAACCGCTCAGTGACGGCCCCGTAAAGTCCTCCACTTCCCGCCACCGGTCCGCCGGGGAGCGGCGCGAGACCCGCTTCGGCGGGTCTTTCGCCATTTAACGCGGTTATTTCCGGCGCCTTTGCTGCAGCCTTGCTGGAATTTGGCTTCGACGGCGCCGCAAAAGGGACAACCGCACCGAATTATTCGCTCCCGCGCCGGTGCGCCCCGTCAATCGGTGCGGGGCGGGAGGCAAGCAGGCAAAAATCGCTCCACTTTCCCCCACCAGTCCCGATTCCCTGCAAATGCTGGGAAGAAGGGGGATAAACATCCGCAGAATTGTCTAAACATCCCGGGCGTGTCGTTGACTGTGGAGCGATGTGGAGTAATGTGGAGGACGTAAGAGGGTAGTGGCAGCACAGGGGACGTTGGACTTCCTAAGACAGACAGGCGGTGGGCCGTGTTTCTCGGCACACATTCGCCGCGTCTGGATGAAAAAGGTCGAATTATCCTCCCCGCGAAGTTCCGAGAGGAACTTGCCAGCGGGCTGGTTCTCACAAGGGGCCAGGAGCGTTGCATCTACGTCTTCAGTGAGGCGGAATTCGGACGGGTTCACGAGCAGATGCGGGAGGCTCCAATTTCCTCCAAGCAGGCACGTGACTACATCCGTGTTTTCCTCTCTGGAGCCTCGGACGAGGTACCTGACAAGCAGGGGCGCGTGACGATTCCGCCGGCGCTCCGGGAGTATGCAGGTCTTGGCCGGGAACTCGCCGTCATTGGCGCAGGATCCCGGGCAGAGATCTGGGACGCCCAGGCCTGGAATGAGTACCTGGCCGAAAAGGAAACCGCCTTCTCGGAAACAGACGACGCCATCCCGGGGATTCTCTGAACCCCCACTGATCCACCAGCAAACAACGTTCCTTGATCGAGATCTCCAGCCGCCCATCCGGTTGTTGTCCTGGCTCACTTCCCCGGAGCCAGGCCGGCGCAGGATAGGCGCGGATGGGGATCTGGACCAAGGAACGTTGCGTAAGAGCAGTACCAAGCAATCCGCAACCAGCAAAGCGCAACCAGCAAAGCTCAAAGCAAACAAGGCCAACGAAAGGACGAAGGCATGACGGATCCCGACCAGGCGAAGCCGACGTCCGAACGCCATGTACCGGTCCTCAAGGACCGGTGCATCAATTTGTTGGCCCCCGGCATCGAGGCCGCACGGAGCCGCGGTGAGACCCCCGTGGTGATCGACGCGACGCTCGGCATGGGCGGACACTCCGAGGCCCTCCTGCAGCGCTTCCCGGACCTTCACCTGATCGGCATCGACCGCGACGAGGAGGCCCTGGCACTGGCGGGGGCCCGGCTGGCGCCCTTCGAGAACCGGACCGACCTCGTTCACGCCGTCTACGACGAAATCCCGGACGTCCTCGAAGACCTGGGCTTCACCGAAGTCCACGGTGTGCTCATGGACCTCGGCGTATCGTCGCTCCAGCTGGACGAGCGGGAACGCGGCTTCGCCTACTCCTTCGACGCGCCCCTGGACATGCGGATGGACACCAGCCGGGGCCAGACGGCCGCCGACGTCGTCAATAACTACAGCGAAGAAGAACTCGTCCGGATCATCCGGAAGTGGGGCGAAGAGAAGTTCGCCGGCCGCATCGCGAACAGGATCGTGGCCGCGCGCGCCGAAAAGCCCTTCACCACCACCGGCGAACTGGTCGAGCAGATCCGGGCCGTGGTGCCCGCCGGTGCCGCCAAATCCGGCGGCCACCCCGCGAAGCGCACTTTCCAGGCGCTCCGGATCGAGGTCAACGAGGAACTGGACGTCCTCGAGCGCGCCATCCCGGCAGCGATCGAGGCCATCGCCCTCGGCGGCCGCGTGGTGGTCATGTCCTACCACTCCCTGGAAGACAAGATCGTCAAGGGCTTCTTCCAGGCCGGATCGAAGTCCTCGGCGCCGCTCGGCTTCCCGGTCGAGCTCGAAGAGCACAAAGCCGAACTCAAAACCCTGACAAAGGGCACCGAGGTACCCACCGCCGCTGAAATCGCCGAAAACCCCCGCGCAGCTTCCGCCCGGCTGCGCGCCGTCGAACGCATCAAAGCCAGGAGAGCCGCATGAGCACCGCCGCCGTCAACAGCTACCCCGTTGCCCAGGGCGCCACTGCCCGTGCCCTGCCCGGCCTCGACCAGCCCCGCAAGGCACGCACCCCGCTGTCGGTGGTCCGCTCCGTGCCGCGCAAGCGCCGCGCACCGTTCGTGGTGCTCTGCTTCGGACTCCTGGCGATTGCCCTTATGGCCGTGCTGGTCCTGAACATCTCCGTCTCCTCCGCCCAGTACCAGCTGGTCCAGCTCCGCAGTGAACAGACCACACTGACCAAGCAGAACCAGGACCTCACCCAGCAGGTGCAGAACTTCGACGCCCCGCAGAACCTGGCGGCCAAGGCCACGGAGCTGGGCATGGTGGCTTCGGTCGCCAAGGGCCAGATCGACCTCTCCACCCTCAATGTCACCGGTAAGGCCAAGCCGGCCGTCAAGGGTGATGCCCCGGGCGCCGTCATCGCTGCACCGGCCGTCGCCGGGCAGCTCACGGTGGTCCCGCCGGCCACGGAGAACGAACCTCTCGCCCAGCGCAAGGGGCCGGCCACGGAGAACGAGCCTCTCGCCCAGCGCAAGGCGGCAGACACCAAACCGGCGGACACAGACAAGGCGCCGGCAGCTGTGAAGCCCGCACCCGCACCGAAAACCGCCGCCCCCGCCGTGGAACTCCACGGCGGCTCGGTTCCCGCCCCCGCACAGAAGACGCCGGGGCAGTAACGTTCACTGACCACCAGCAAGGCAAGCAGCAAGGACTCACCGTGGCGAAGAACTCCGGCAGGGCAAGCAAGGCGAAAGCCCCAAACCCCACCCGGCGGCTCCGCGTGGGGCTGGGCATCATGCTGGCGCTCCTGCTGGTGGTCGGCGGCAAGCTGTTCATGGTCCAGGGCCTGGACATCGGGGGACTGGCTGAGGCCGCCCTCAACAACCGGCTCACGCCCACCGTGCTGCCCGCGGAGCGCGGCAGCATCCTTGATTCCTCCGGCGCGGTCCTGGCCAGCAGCGTCATCCGCTACAACGTCGTGGTGGACCAGACAGTCAACACCAAGACCGAATCCTTCCGCCGGTTCGAGACCATCAACGGCAAGGACGAACTCGTCAAGGTCACCCGGGACCAGGGCATCTCCGAACTCGCCGCCGTGCTCGGCATGGACCGAGGCACCCTCCGCGATGCCCTGACAGGAACCCAGCGCTACTACATCGTGGCCAAGGACCTGAAGCCGGACATGGAGGACAAGGTGTCCAAGCTGCAGATTCCCGGCATCGTCACCGAAGGCACCAGCAAGCGGGTGTACCCCAACGGCTCCGTGGCCGGCGGAATTGTGGGTTTCCTCAAGGACGGCAGCACCGGACAGGCGGGCCTCGAGCAGACCCAGGACGAGGTACTCAAAGGCACACCGGGCAAGCGGCTGTTTGAAATCGGCGCCGACGGACTGCGCATCCCGGTGGGCGTGGACCAATTGACGCCGGCGGTGAACGGCAAGGACATCAAACTCACGCTGAATTCGGACCTGCAGTACTTTTCCCAGCAGGCCATCCAAAGCCAGAAGGACAAGCTCAGCGCCGAGTGGGGTGTGATTGTGGTCCAGGACGCCAAGACCGGCAACATCGTGGCCATGGCCGATACCGACTCCCCGGATCCGAACGACCCCGGCAAGGTTGCCGCCGAGGACCGCGGGGTCCGGGCCGTCACCGCCGCCTACGAGCCCGGCTCGGTGGAGAAGATGATCACGGCCGCAGCTGCGATCCAGGAAGGAAAGTCCAGCCCGCTGGACAGGTTCACCATTCCACCGACCTACACCGTGGACGGCCAGACCTTCAGCGACGCGTTCGAACACGGCACTGAGCAGCGGACGCTGGCGGGCATTGTCGGCTACTCCATGAACACCGGCACAGTCATGGTGGGCCAGCGACTGAGCAAGGAACAGCGCTATGACTGGCTGCGGAAGTTCGGCATCGGCGATGCCCCCGACGTCGGTCTGCCGGCCGAATCCAAGGGCATCCTGACCCCGGCCGACCAGTGGGACGGGCGCCAGCAATACACCGTGCTCTTCGGCCAGGGCGTCGCCCAAACCACCCTCCAGACCGTCCGGGCCTACCAAAGCATCGCCAACGACGGCGTGATGCTCCAGCCCCGGCTGATCGACAGCTACATCAACCCGGACGGTGCCGAGGAAAAAGTCCCGGCCAAGGCCCCGCAGCAGGTCGTCTCCAAAGAAACCGCCAAACAGGTCCGCGACATCCTTGAGAGCGCCGTAACCGAGGGTGAGATCAAAGAGGCTGCTATCGACGGGTACCGGGTGGGCGCCAAGACCGGCACATCCGAATCACCCTGCGACGACGGCAAATCAGGGTTCTGCGGCTATACAGCCTCCATCATCGGAATGGCGCCCATGGACGATCCGCGGTTTATTGTTGAGGTGGTCCTGCAACGGCCCAAGGGAAGCATCTTCGGAATCACCAACGGACCGGTGTTCCGTTCGGTGATGAGCCAGACGCTGCGCACATTCAACGTCCAGCCCTCCACCGGCGAACCCGCGCGGCTGCCGCAGTACGCCAAGTAGCGCCTGTTCCACCTGGCACCCGGAAATCACCAGCCGACGCCACACCCATTGCCTGCGCGCCGGAGCATTTCCGCGTGCGCAGGTCCCGATCTACCAGTGCCCGATTCATTCAGTGCCAGATTTTTCAGTGCCCGATTCATTCAGTGCCCGATTCATTCAGTGCCCGATCCACTAGCACCACAACGGAGATCCACTTTGTCAGAGCTCACCGACCCCGATGCTTCCGCGCCGTCCGGCCATGACTCCAACCAGGGCTTCCGGCCCACTGCGGTTGCCGCAGTGCCGCTGGCAGCCATTGGCGCGGCGATCGGCGTGGCCGTTCCCGGTGCGTCCGGCTCCGTCCAGGTCACCGGGATATCCCTGAACTCCCGGTCGGTCCGCCCGGGAGACCTGTACGTGGCCCTGCCGGGCGCCACACGGCACGGGGCCGACTTCGTGTCGCAGGCCGTCGACGCCGGCGCCGTGGCGGTCCTGACAGACGACGCCGGGGCGCGCCTGGTGGCCCTGGGCCATGACATCGCCGTCCCGGTGTTGCTGGCCCACGAGCCGCGCAGCGTGGTCGGCCGGCTGTCCGCGCTCATCTACCAGAGCAGGCCCGACGGCGCCGGGGCACCGGCCCTCTTCGGGGTGACAGGCACCAACGGCAAGACCACCACCACCTATTTCATCAATGCCCTGCTGCGGGCGCTGGGCAAGCGGACCGGGCTGATCGGGACGATTGAGATCCTGGCCGGCGGGGAGCCGATCCCGAGCCTGCTGACCACGCCCGAATCCACGGATGTGCACGCGCTGCTGGCGCTCATGCGCGAACGCGGGCTCGATGCCGCCTCCATGGAGGTTTCCTCGCACGCCGTGTCCTTCCACCGCGTCGACGGCGTGGTGTTCGACGTCGCCGGCTTCACGAACCTCACCCAGGACCACCTGGACCTGCACGGGACCATGGAGGAATACTTCCAGACCAAAGCCCGGCTGTTCACGCCGGAACGCGCCCGCGCCGCCGTGGTCACCATCGATGATGACTGGGGCCGCAAGCTCGCGGCCACCGCCGAAATCCCGGTCACGACCCTGGCCACGGCCGGGACCGACGGCGCCGGGCCGGCTGACGCCGACGGGACCGCGGACTGGACCGTTGCCCGGACTGCTCCGCGGGGCCTCGGCTCAGACTTCGTCCTCCGGCACCGCGACGGCGCCGAGCTGCGCGTCCACACGGGCCTGCCGGGCGGCTTCAACGTCGCCAATGCAGCGCTGGCCACAGTGATGGTCCTCGCCGGCGGCCACGAGCCGGCCGCGGTGCAGGCCGCCCTCGACGCCGCGGATCCCTTCACCGTCGCCGTGCCCGGCCGGATGCAGCTCGTATCCACGGCACCGGCCGCCGTGGTGGACTTCGCGCACAACCCCGACGCCCTGGCCCGTGCACTCGAAGCCGTCCGGTCCCCGGAACCCGGATCCAAAGTGATCATCGTTTTCGGCGCCACCGGCCAGCGGGACCAAGGCAAACGCCCCGCGATGGGGGCCATCGCGGCGCGGCTGGCGGACACCGTGATTGTCAGCGACGACGATCCCCACGACGAGGACGCGGCAGCCATCCGCGCGGACGTCCTTGCCGGGGCCCTGGCGGCCAAGGACGACGAAGGCCTGAACTGCACAGTCCTGGAAGTCTTCCCGCGCGACGCCGCCATCCTGAAGGCCGTGGAGCTCGCCGGGGCCGGGGACACCATCCTGGTAGCCGGGCGCGGGCACGAGGTCTGGCAGGAAGTCAAGGGAGTCAACCTGGCACTGGATGACCGGGTGGAGCTTCGGAACGCCTTGACAGCACGGGGATTCACCGTTCTCGAAGACCACCGGATAGAGTCCTAAACCGAGATGATTGCATTTACAGCGGCGGAAATCGCCGACATAACCAACGGCCGGCTCGCCGCGGAACCGGGAATTACCCCCGCCTCCGTGGTGACCGACTCCCGCGAGGCCACGGCGGGTTCCCTCTATGTGGCCAAACCGGGGGAGAACGCCGACGGACACGACTTCGTCGGCGCAGCCTTTGACCGGGGCGCCGTATTGGCGCTCGTGGAGCGCGAAGTGGCCGACGCCGCCGGAACGGACTATCCCGCCGTCGTCGTTGAGGACGCTGTCCTCGCCATGGGCGCGCTGGCCGCCGAAGCCGTCCGCCGGATCCGCGCCAGCCGCGCCGCGGCCGGCGCCGCTTTCACCGTGGTTGGCATCACCGGCTCCGCCGGCAAGACCACCACGAAGGACCTGCTCGCCGGAATCTTCACGGCCGCCGGCGCCGAAGGTGCCACAGTTGCACCGCAAGGGTCCTACAACGGCGAGATCGGCGTGCCGCTCACAGTCTTCAAAGCCGACTTCGACACCCGCTACCTCGTCATCGAGATGGGCGCCACGGGCATCGGCCACATCCAATACCTCGCGGACATGGTCCGGCCGGAGATCGGCGTCGTCCTCGGCGTCGGCTCCGCCCACGCCGGCGAGTTCGGCGGCGTCGAGAACATCGCGGTCGCCAAGGGCGAACTCGTGGAGGCGCTCCCGGCCGCGGGCACCGCCGTGCTGAACCTGGACGACTCCCGCGTCGCCGCGATGGCCACCCGGACCCGGGCCCGCGTGCTCGGCTACACCTCACGCGCGGCCACCACCGGCCAGGACAACACCATCCAGACCGACGTGGCCCAAGCCGATGTGGTGAGGGCCGCGGATGTGGAACTGAATGCCGACGGCCACCCGGAGTTTGAGCTCTACCTGCCCGCCGACGTGACGGACGGGAAAGCAGAGCAAGGACCAACCCGGCACCACGTCGCCGCCAAGCTGATCGGCGCCCATCACATGGCCAACCTCCTCGCGGCCGCGGCCGCGGCGCACGCGGCCGGCATCCCCGGCGCGCAGATCGCGGCCTCGCTCAGCGCGCAGACCGCCGCCAGCCGCTGGCGGATGGAGCGCACGGAGCGTCCCGACGGCGTGACCGTCATCAACGATGCCTACAACGCCAACCCGGAGTCCATGCGGGCAGCACTGCGGACGCTGGCCGAACTGGGCCACGGCCGCCGCACCTGGGCGGTCCTGGGCGCCATGCTGGAACTGGGCCCGGATTCCATCCGCGAGCACATGGCAGTCGGCACCCAGGTGGTGCGGCTGAACATCTCCCGGCTCGTCGTGGTGGGCCGGGAGGCGCGGTCGCTGTATGTCTCCGCCGTCAACGAAGGCTCCTGGGGCGACGAATGCGTTTTCGCCGAGACGGCGGACGAGGCCTACGAGCTTCTCCAAGCCGAGCTCCAGCCGGGCGACCTGGTCCTGTTCAAGTCTTCGAACGGCATCGGGCTGCGCCACTTGGGGGATCGGATAGCATTACCCCCACATGCCACCCAAGACTCTCCCGAGCGACCTGCTGAGGGAACTGCCGCAACCGCCACAGAAGGGAGTGCACAGCTGTGATTGCACTGCTGATGGGCGCCGGAATGGCGCTGCTCCTCGCGTTTGTGGGCACCCCGCTGTTCATCCGGTTCCTGGTCCGCAAGGGCTACGGACAATTCATCCGGGACGACGGACCCACCTCCCACCACACCAAGCGGGGCACGCCCACAATGGGCGGCACCGTTGTGGTCGTCGCGGTCCTGGTCAGCTACGGGCTCACGCACCTGATCATGTGGATGATGAACCCGCACTCACCGGGGCCAAGCGCCTCCGGGCTTCTCCTGCTCTTCCTCATGGTGGGCATGGGGCTGGTCGGATTCCTGGATGACTTCATCAAGATCTCCAAGCAGCGCAGCCTGGGCCTGGACGCCAAGGCCAAGCTGATCCTCCAGGGCGCTGTTGGCATCATCTTTGCCGTGCTGGCGCTGAACTTCCCGAATGCCGCGGGCCTGACCCCGGCGTCCACCCAGATCTCGCTGGTGCGCGATATTCCGTGGCTTAACCTCGCGTTCGCCGGAACCGTGCTCGGCGCCATCTTGTTTGTGCTGTGGTCCAACCTGATCGTCACGGCCGCGACCAACGGCGTGAACCTCACCGACGGCCTCGACGGCCTGGCCGCCGGCGCTTCCGTCATGGTGTTCGGGGCCTACACGCTCATGGGCATCTGGCAAAGCAACCAGGCCTGCGGATCCCCGAGGCAGGCCGGCAGCGGCTGCTACTCGGTCCGCGACCCTCTGGACCTGGCCCTGCTGGCCGCCATCCTGAGTGCGGCGATGGTCGGCTTCCTGTGGTGGAACACCTCGCCAGCAAAGATCTTCATGGGCGACACCGGCTCCCTAGCCATCGGCGGCGCCGTCGCAGCCTTCGCGATCCTGTCCCGCACTGAACTGCTGCTGGCCTTCATCGGCGGGCTCTTCGTCCTCATCACGCTCTCGGTCATCATCCAGGTGGGCTACTTCAAAATCACCAAGGGCAAACGGTTCTTCAAGATGGCACCGCTCCAGCACCACTTCGAACTCAAGGGCTGGGCCGAAGTCACGGTGGTGGTCCGGTTCTGGATCCTGTCCGGGTTGTTTGTCGCCGCCGGCCTGGGCATCTTCTACGCCGAATGGGTGGTGCTGCTGTGACCGGTCCCATCCCCGCCCCGCTCACCACCTCGCCCCGGCTGCAGGGACTCACCACCTGGGATTCCGACTGGGCCGGCCTGCGCGTCGTGGTCACCGGCATCGGCGTCTCCGGATTCGCCGCCGCCGACACCCTCATTGAACTCGGCGCCCGGGTGGTGGTGGTGGACGCCGCCACCAGCGCCAAGGCGCTGGCCCAGGCCGACACGCTCCGGATCGTCGGCGCCGTGGACGTCCTGCTGGGCGAGGATGCGGTGGAGTCTGTTCCGAAGATCGACGGGCAGAAGCCGGACCTGGTGGTCACGTCCCCGGGCTGGCGCCCGGACCAGGCCCTGCTCGCCGCAGCGGCGCGGGCGCACATTCCGGTGTGGGGCGACGTCGAGCTCGCCTGGCGGCTCCGCGAACGCGAGGGCCGCAAGACCGCCGACTGGCTGGCCATCACCGGCACCAACGGCAAGACCACCACGGTCGGCCTGACCGAGTCCATGCTCCAGGCCGCCGGCCTGAAGGCGATCGCCGTAGGCAACGTCGGAACCCCGATCCTGGACGCCCTGCGCGATCCCGTGGACTACGACGCCTTCGCGGTGGAACTGTCCAGCTTCCAGCTGCACTGGAGCCACTCGGTGTCGCCGGTGGCCAGCGTGTGCCTCAACGTCGCTGAAGACCACGTGGACTGGCATGGCTCCTACGCCTCCTACCTCGCCGACAAGGCCAAGGTCTACGCGAACACGCAGAAGGCCTGCATCTACAACGCCGAGCAGATCGAGACCGAACGCATGGTCGAGGACGCGGACGTGGTGGAAGGCTGCCGGGCCGTGGGATTCACCACACTGACCCCGGCCATCAGCATGCTCGGCGTCGTGGAAGGGCTGCTGGTTGACCGGGCGTTCATCGCCGAACGCAAGGACAGCGCGGCCGAACTCGCCTCGATCGCCGACCTGGGACCGGTGGCGCCGCGCCACATGGTGGCCAACGCGCTGGCAGCCGCTGCCCTGGTCAGGGCCTACGGGGTGGAGCCATCGGCTGTGCGCCAGGGCCTGCTGAACTACCTTCCGGGAGACCACCGGATCCAGCTGGTGGCCCGGCACGACGGTGTGCTGTGGATCAACGATTCCAAAGCCACCAACCCCCACGCCGCCGCCGCCTCGTTGTCCGCATTCCAGAATGTGGTGTGGATCGCGGGAGGCTTGTCCAAGGGCGTGAATTACGACTCCCTGATCCAGGAACAGGGCAGCCGGCTCAAGGCCGTGGTCCTGATCGGCGCGGACTCCAGCGATCTGCAGGCCGCCCTGAAGCGACACGCGCCGGATGTCCCCGTGATCGGGCAGGGCAAGGGCGAGACTGAAGACGTGCAGACTGCCGGTATGGCCAAAGCCGACGCAGGCCCTTCGCCGATTTTCGGCGAGACTGTGATGGCCCAGGCCGTTGCCTCGGCGGCTCAGCTGGCCGCCTCCGGGGACACTGTGCTGCTGGCCCCGGCGGCTGCTTCCATGGACCAGTTCTCTTCCTATGCTCACCGTGGCGATGCCTTCATCGAAGCTGTCCGCGAGCTCGTGGAAGGGCAGGCTCAGACCAGCGAGGAGTAACAATGGTCAGCACGCCCACACGTACGACGGCGGCACGATCCGCCGCAGGCGGGGCCAGCACTGGCACGCCCGCCGGCCGTCCGTCCCCTTCGGCTGCACGGCCAACGGCCGGCGGCCCCGCCGTCACCCCCGCGGCCCGGGTGCGTGCCTGGAGCCGCGGATTCTGGTCCGCGCTGGAAGGCACCGGCAAGTCCCGCAACGGATCCACGTACTACCTGATCCTTGGCTCCACCCTGGCGCTGACTGCGATCGGGATCATGATGGTCCTCTCGGCCTCCAGCGTGGAAGCCATCGCCGCGGGGGAGTCGCCGTACTCGGCCGCCCTCAAACAGGGCGGATTCGCCGCGATTGGCGTCTTCGCGATGCTTGTCCTCTCCCGCGTGAACGTGGTCTGGCTACGGCGCTTCGCCTGGCCGCTCATCTTCCTGGCCATTGCGCTGCTGGGCCTGGTCCTCCTCGTGGGACGCAGCGCGCTGGGCAACCAGAACTGGATCGACGTCGGTCCGTTCACGTTCCAGCCCTCCGAAGCCGCCAAGCTTGCCCTCGCGCTCTGGATGGCCACCGTGCTTGACCGCAAGGCCAAGCTCCTCCACGAATGGCGCCACGCGCTCATTCCGGTCGTGCTCCCGGGCGCCATTGCGGTCCTGGGCCTCATCCTGGCCGGAAACGACCTCGGGACGGCCATGATCGTGATGATCATCGTGGCCGCCGCGCTGTTCTTCGCCGGCGTGCGGCTGTACCTTTTCGGCTTCGCCGGGGCGGTCCTGGCCCTTGGCGCGACGATCCTCGCCGTCACGAGCCCGAACCGGATGTGCCGCATCCTGTCATGGACGGGCCAGACCTGCGCCGACGGCTCCGACCTGAACTACCAGTCCACCAACGGCCTGTACGGGCTCGCATCCGGCGGCTGGTTCGGTGTCGGACTGGGCCAGAGCCGGCAGAAGTACAGCTGGATCCCGGAAGCGCACAACGACTTCATTTTCGCGATCATCGGCGAGGAACTCGGACTGGTCGGCACGATCGTCGTCCTGGTCCTGTTCGCCATCCTCGGCACCGCCATCTACCGCGTGGTCGTCGCCCAGCACGATGTCTTCCACCGCGTCCTGGCCGGCACGATCATGGTCTGGCTGCTGGGCCAAGCCAGCGTCAACATGGCCGTGGTCACCGGGCTGGCACCGGTGATCGGTGTCCCATTGCCGTTCATTTCCTATGGCGGCTCGGCCTTGCTGATGTCGCTGTGCGCAATCGGCGTCGTCCTGTCCCTGGCCCGGGCCCAGATGGACCCGGGCATGCAGCCGAAGAAGATGCTCAGGTTCGGCCCGGCCGCCTTTGCCAATTCCGTGCGGAGGGCCCGCGCTGCCCGGGCTGCAAGGACTGCCGCCAGCCGGTCCGCCGCCAGCACGGCCTCCAGCCGGTCCGCCGCCCGTACGGCAGCCCGACCCAAAGCCCCCGCAAGTAAGAGCCCCACCAAGGCCCCCGCAAGCAAGAGCCCCGCCAAGAGCCCCGCCACCAAGAACCGTACGAAAGCGTAAACAGCCCTTCATGAACACCGAGTCGCCCTTGTCCGTGGTCCTTGCCGGCGGCGGAACCGCCGGCCATATCAGCCCGCTGCTGGCAATTGCCGGCGCCCTCCGGCAGTCCCACCCCGGAGTGCAGCTTCTGGCTGTCGGGACCCCCGGCGGAATGGAAGCGCGGCTCGTCCCGGCGGCCGGCCTGGACCTTGCCACCATCAGCCGTGTCCCGCTCCCGCGCAAGCCTTCCGCGGATCTGCTCCGGCTGCCGGGCCGGATGGCCGGTGCGGTGAAGCAGGCGGGTTCCATCCTGGACGAGGCCGGCGCCGACGTCCTGGTGGGGGTCGGCGGGTACGTGTGCACACCGATGTACCTCGCTGCCCGGCGCCGGAAGATCCCAATCGTGGTCCACGAGGCCAACACCCGTCCCGGCCTGGCCAACCGTGTCGGCGCAGGCCTCGGCGCCCACGTGGCAGTGGCCTTCGCCGAGACCAAACTGGGCCGCGCCGCCCGGCACGTAGGCATGCCCATGCGCCCCGAAATTTCCGGCCTCGACCGCGCGGCCGCCCGGGCCGGTGCACGGCAGGCGCTCGGCCTGGACGCGGACCGGCCGACGCTCATCGTCACGGGCGGGTCCTCGGGCGCCCAGAGCATCAACCGGTCCCTCGCTGCGGCCGTAGGGGCCCTCGCCGACGCCGGCGTGCAGACCCTGCACATCACCGGCCGCGGCAAGTCCGTCCACGACGCCGACGGCAAACCGCTCGCCGCGCCAGGCTACCGGCAGGTGGAGTACGTCGACGGCATGGAAACCGTCTATGCCGCGGCGGACCTGCTGCTGGCCCGTGCCGGAGCCGCCACGGTCTGCGAGGTGGCCGCCGTGGGCGTGCCTGCCGTTTTCGTGCCCCTGCCCATCGGCAACGGCGAGCAGGCGCTGAACGCCGCGGGCCTGGTCGCCGCGGGAGGCGCATTGATCGTCGATGACAAGGCCTTCTCCGCCGACTGGATCAGCGGGAACATCATTCCCCTGCTGCTGGACACGGACAGGCTGGCCCGGATGGCAGCCAGCGCCGAACAGCTCGGCATCCGCGACGCCGACCGGCGCATGGCCGATCTCATCCTCGACGTCGCGTCTTCGAACGAGCACAGCGGGAATCCGCAGCGTCCGAAACAGCAGCGTCCGAAACAGCAGGGCCCGAACCAGCACGGCAGGAAGCAGTAGAGCAATGACCCAGCCCCAACACGGCACGCATGCCCTGGAATCCCTCGGCCGCGTCCACTTCATCGGCATCGGCGGCGTCGGCATGTCCGCCGTTGCCCGCATCATGGTGGCCCGCGGCATCCCGGTGAGCGGCTCCGACGCCAAGTCGCTGCCCGTCATGGCGGACCTCGCGGCCGCCGGGGCGCGGATCGCCGTCGGCTATGCTCCCGGCAACCTGGGAGACGCCCAGACGGTGGTCGCCGGCTCCGCGATCCGGGCCGACAACCCCGAGCTCGCAGCGGCCCGTGCCGCCGGACTCCCGGTGCTGCACCGCTCCGAGGCGCTGGCCGCCACGATGGCGGATGACACTGTGGTGGCAGTCGCCGGAACGCACGGCAAGTCCACCACGACATCCATGATCACGGTGCTGCTGCAGGGCGCCGGGCTGGACCCGTCTTTCGCGATCGGCGCCAACGTCCCGGCGCTCGGAGTCAACGCGGCACACGGCACGGCGGGCATCTTCGTCGCCGAGGCCGACGAGTCGGACGGCTCCTTCCTGAATTACCGCCCCACGATCGCCGTGGTGACCAACGTCGAGCCGGACCACCTGGACTTCTACGGCACCGCCGAGGCCGTCTATGCTTCCTTCGACAGCTTCACGGCACTGCTCCCGGCGGACGGCGTCCTGGTGGCGTGCGCTGACGACCCCGGGGCCAGGGCACTGGCCGAGCGCACCCTGGCCCGCGGCAACACCCGCGTGGTGCTTTACGGAACCGCCGCCGACGCCGCCATCCGGCTGCACGACGCGGGACCTGGCCGGATGGGGATCTCGACGACGGCGGGCACGTTCGGCGTCGAACTGCAGGTTCCGGGCCGGCACAACGCACTCAACGCTGCCGCCGCCTTTGCCGTGGCGGTCGAACTCGGCGTCGCGCCCGACACCGCTGCGGCGGCACTGGCCCACTTCTCCGGCGCCTCGCGCCGTTTTGAGTTCAAGGGGGAGGGCCGCGGCGTCCGCGTCTACGACGACTATGCCCACCACCCCACGGAAGTCCGCGCCGCCCTGTCCGCGGCACGTGCCGTCGCCGGGGAGCACAAGGTGCACGTGCTCTTCCAGCCGCACCTGTTTTCCCGGACCCGCGAATTTGCCCCCGAGTTCGCCGAAGCGCTCAACACGGCGGACACGGCCCTGGTCCTGGACATCTATCCTGCCCGCGAGGATCCCATTCCAGGGGTCACCAGCGGGCTGATCGCCGAGCACCTGGGCTCAGGCGGCCGCCTTGTCGGACCCGACGGGGAGGCTGTGCGGGCGCTGCTGGCGGCCGCCGGCCCCGGGGACATCGTGCTGACCGCCGGCGCCGGGGACGTCACGGCCTACGGGCCGCTGATTGTCGAGGCCCTGACGGCCGAGGCCGCCGGTGCCTAGCACCAGGCGCCCCACCTACCGTGGCGGGTCCGGCACTAGCGGGTCCGGCACCGGCGGATCCGGCTCCCGGCCGCCGTCCGCCGGTACTGGCACGGATGTCATTTCTGCGTCCAAGACCGCCACGGACACCGCCGTCGGCCGGTCCCGCAATCCGCAGAACCCGCAGGGCACCCCGGACAACGGTCCCGGCAAGGTGCTGTCCTTCCCCGAGCCCAAGGGCAAGCGCCGCCGGCGGATCCTGCTGAGCACCATCGGGATCGTGGCTGTGCTGATGGCGGGGATCGTCGCGGCCGCCGTCTACTCGCCGGTGCTGGCCCTGCGCTCGGTCACGGTGGAGGGTACAAAGATGTTGCACCCGGATCAGGTCCAGGCCGCACTCGCGCCCCTTCAGGGCAAGCCGCTGCCGCAGATCAGCGAGGAGGAGGTCACAGCCCTGCTCAAGCCGCTAGTCCAGGTCAAGGACGTCACCGCGAAGGCGCTGCCGCCCGCCACCTTGCAGGTGCACGTCACCGAGCGCATTCCCGTGGCCCTGGTCAAGCAGGGCAAGACCTTCCAGCTGGTGGACGTCGACGGTGTCCAGCTCAGCACCACCGCCGATGCCGCCTCGGTATCGCTGCCGGTGGTCGACGGCGGCAGCGGGACGCTGCCGAAGGACCTGTTCCAGGCCATCACGGCGGTGCTGGGCGCCCTGCCGGCGGATGTGCTGGCGCGGCTCTCCAACGCCTCTGCGGCGTCGGCCGACGCCGTCGAACTCAAACTCGTCGACGGGCAGACAATCGTCTGGGGCAACGCAGGGGAGAAGGAGCTGAAGGCACGGGTCCTTTCTGCCCTCCTGAAGGTCCCGGCCGACCCCAAAAACCCGGTGAAGGTCTACGATGTCAGCGTGCCCCGGCACCCTGTCACGCGGTAGCCGGCAATCGGATCCGCCGCGGCCGGGATGTCCAGTGGACGTCCAGCTGCCCGTGGGACTACTTACAGGGGCTATTTGCCCGGTATTCGCGCGACACGCCCCGGGCGGTTATTGAATGTCCCCTGCATAGGAAATACCGTCACAGACATGAGTTACTTGACATAACTATAACCTTCAAGTCGAAGGTTAAGGTTCAAAGCTTCAAGCAGGACTCGATCAGTTTTCGCATTAGTACACGAACAAGGGACACGTAACGTGGCAGCTCCGCAGAATTACTTGGCCGTCATCAAGGTCGTCGGCATCGGCGGCGGTGGCGTGAACGCAGTCAACCGCATGATCGAGGTCGGTCTTCGCGGCGTCGAATTCATTGCCATCAACACCGATGCCCAGGCATTGTTGATGAGCGATGCCGACGTCAAGCTCGACGTCGGGCGTGAGCTGACCCGTGGACTCGGTGCTGGCGCGAACCCTGAAGTTGGCCGGCAGGCCGCGGAGGACCACGCCGATGAAATCGAAGAGGTCATCCGGGGCGCAGACATGGTCTTCGTCACCGCCGGCGAAGGCGGCGGAACCGGCACCGGCGGCGCCCCCGTCGTCGCCCGGATCGCCCGGTCCCTTGGTGCCCTGACCATCGGCGTCGTGACGCGCCCCTTCACGTTCGAAGGCCGCCGCCGTGCCGGCTCCGCCGAGGCCGGCATCGACGCCCTGCGCGATGAAGTCGACACCCTGATCGTGATCCCGAACGACCGCCTGCTCTCCATCAGCGACCGCAACGTCTCGGTCCTGGACGCGTTCCGTTCCGCCGACCAGGTCCTGCTCTCCGGTGTCCAGGGCATCACTGACCTCATCACCACCCCCGGCCTGATCAACCTCGACTTCGCCGACGTCAAGTCCGTCATGCAGGGTGCCGGTTCCGCGCTGATGGGCATCGGTTCTGCCCGCGGCGAAGACCGCGCCGTGAAGGCCGCGGAGCTGGCCATCGCCTCCCCGCTGCTGGAAGCATCGATCGACGGCGCGCACGGCGTGCTGCTGTCCATCCAGGGCGGTTCGGACCTTGGCCTCTTCGAAATCAACGAGGCAGCCCGCCTGGTGCAGGAAGTCGCCCACCCGGAGGCCAACATCATCTTCGGTGCCGTGATCGACGACGCCCTCGGCGACGAGGCACGCGTCACCGTCATCGCCGCCGGCTTCGACGACGTCAAGGCGACCTCGCCGTCCATGGACCAGTCCCTGCCGGCCGCGCCGCAGCGGCCCGCGACCGCCGCCCCGGCGCCGGCGCAGGCACCCGCCTCCGCCCCGGTCCAGCCGCTGCACGCCACCGTCGGCGCCTCCGGCTACGGCGGCTGGGGCCAGCAGCGCCCCTCTGCCGTACCGGCCGATTCGGGCTTCGACGTCGACCTTCCGGCCGTCGTGGAGCCGGACCTGTCCGGCCGGCACTCCGATGACCTTGATGTCCCGGACTTCCTCAAGTAAACAGTTCCGCTCCAGCATGGCACCGCCGTCCGGCGGTGCCATGCTGCTTTGCGGCGGGTTACGGTGGATTCTATGAACGCAGGTATTCCGGACATGTTGATGGCGGTGTTGTGATTGTTTTGCTGGCGGGCTGAAGTCCGGCCGGGCGTATGGGTGGCTTTCACCGACGCCGGAGCCGGGAACCTGGCACTGCATGTCGGTGATGACCCCGCGGCGGTCCGCCGCCGGCGCGCGGAGCTCGAAGCGGCCGCCGGGCTCGGCGGGCGCTCTTTCCGGTACATGAACCAGGTCCACGGCAGTGACGTCGCCACCATCGTTGGGTCCACGGCCGCGGACTCCGCGGGCGAAGGTCCGGCCGCGCCCACGGCCGATGCCATGGTCTCCCTGACCGAGCCGCTGGCCGTCCTGGTGGCCGACTGCGTGCCGGTGGTGCTGGTCGGCGAGGATCCGGCCGGGGCGCCGGTACTGGGCGTCGTCCACGCCGGGCGGCCAGGCGTCGCCGCCGGGGTGGTGCCAGCGGCCGTGGCCCGCCTCCGGGAGCTCGGTGCGGACCACATCAGCGCCTGGGTGGGCCCCTCGGTCTGCGGGCGCTGCTATGAGGTCCCCGGCAGCCTTCGCGCGGACGTTGCCGCGGCCGTACCTGCCACCTGGTGCACCACCTCTACCGGCACCCCTGGCCTGGACCTGCCGGCCGGAGTGCGGAGCCAGCTGGAAGCTGCGGGCGTCGCGATCGAATACTCCGGGGGATGCACCCTCGAGGACGACACCCTCTTCTCCTACCGCCGCAACAGCCACACCGGCCGCTTCGCCGGGCTGGCTTGGTCGGACGGCACCCACGGGACTGACGGGGCTGACGGGAAAAGGGAGCATGGCCATGACTGAACCGGCGCAGCGCCCGGAAGTACACGCCGTCCAGCCCGTCACGGCGCCGGGGGAGAGCCATGAGGGCCGAACGGACGCGCTGGAAGGCCCCCGCCTGGCCCAGCTGGAGGCGAACCTCGCGGCCGTCCGCCGCCGGATCGACGCTGCCGTGGCCGCCGCGGGCCGGCAGGCGGCGCCGCCGCGCCTGATCGTCGTCACCAAGTTCCATCCTGCGCTGGACGTCCGGCGGCTGGCGTCGCTGGGGGTCACCGATGTCGGGGAGAACCGGGACCAGGAGGCCGCGGACAAGGCGGCGCAGCTTCAGGACCTTGGCCTGAGCTGGCACTTCATTGGCCAGCTCCAAAGCAAGAAGGCCAAATCCGTGGTGAAGTACGCCGCAGCCGTGCACTCCGTGGACCGGGAAGCCGTGGCCTCGGCCCTGGCCAAGGCGATGGCCGTCGAAGCCGACCGCGCCGGCCGCCCGCCCCTGGACTGTTTCATCCAGGTCAGCCTGGCTGAGGACGAAGGGGCGCACCGCGGCGGCGCGGCGCCCGGCGAAGTCCCCGCGCTGGCCGAACAGGTCGCCGGTGCCGGTGGGCTGAGGCTCGCCGGCGTCATGGCCGTTGCCCCGCTCGGGGCGGACCCGGCGGCTGCCTTCGAAAAGCTGGCGGACATTTCCGGGCGGCTGGCCGAACAATTTCCGTACGCCACGGGGATATCCGCCGGCATGAGCCAGGACCTCGAAGAGGCCGTCCGCTTCGGGGCGACACACCTGCGCATTGGCTCCGATATTCTCGGTCCGCGTCCGGCCCTGCGGTAAGTTCGACATATTGGAAGGTAATGGCGGGGATTCCAAGGCTGTCTAGTCACTAAGCGGCCCGCTTACGGACAAGATTAGGAGTCGACCATGGCTGGCGCTCTGCGCAAGACAATGATCTATCTTGGGCTCGCCGACGGCGACGAACACTACGAGTCTGAGCACCCCACACCGCACAAGGATGAGGACGAATCCATGGAGCAGGACCGCGAGGAACGACGTGCTCCGGCGCCCGTCCGCGAGGTCCCCCGGGAAGAGCCTCACGCCGCTGAAGAGGAATATCGCGCACCTGTGACACCCATCAAGCGAGCGGCATCGAGCCGCGAAGAGACCACCGGACTCCGGCAAATCACGACCATCCATCCGCGGTCGTACAACGACGCCAAGCTCATCGGCGAAAGCTTCCGCGACGGCATTCCCGTCATCATGAACGTCACCGACATGGGCGAGGCTGACGCCAAGCGCCTCGTGGACTTCTCCGCCGGTCTTGTTTTCGGCCTCCGCGGCAGCATCGAACGGGTGACGAACAAGGTCTTCCTGCTCTCGCCGTCGTACGTCGAAGTCATCGGCGATGACAAGAAGGTCAGCGAGACGCAGGCAAGTTTCTTCAACCAGAGCTAGGCCCGAATATTCGGTACTGATGCCAGGCGGGACACCTGCCTGGCATCCGTGCGGAATTATCCGTGTTGAAATAGAAGTGACACTTTCCTTAGGACACTTCGGTATCCGGAATGAACATGGAGATATGAGTTAGCTCATGGGAATTGTTTTGGGGCTCGTCTATATCGTTCTGTTGCTTTTTTTCGTGGCATTGATCATCCGCCTGGTCTACGACTGGGTGCAGATGTTTGCCCGAAGCTGGCGGCCGCGCGGTTTGGCACTCGTGACAGCCCATGCTGTGTATTCGGTCACGGACAAGCCCCTCAAGCTGCTCCGCCGGCTCATCCCGCCGCTGCGGCTGGGCGGAATGTCGCTGGACATCGGCTTCCTGCTGCTGTTCGTGGCCGTGAGCGTGGCGATGTGGGTCGTCAAGGGCCTGGTGTACGCCCAGCCGATCGCAGCATAGGCCGCAGCCGCAGCCGGGCAGCGACCTGCCCGGGCCCAGGCCCAAACCGAAAGAAATCTCCGGTTTGACACTGCGGTGTTGAATTAGAGGAACCAGACCATATTTAGGTACCGTAGTTTTGACGGCCGGAAGGCCTACTGACTAACTAGACCAACGAGGTGACCAGATGGCTTTGACGCCAGAAGACGTTGTCAACAAGCGCTTTCAGCCGACCAAGTTCCGCGAAGGCTACGACCAGGACGAGGTTGACGACTTCCTGGACGAGATCGTCGTCGAACTTCGGCGCCTGAACCAGGAGAACGACGAGCTGCGCAAGAAGCTCGCCGAATCCGGCGCCGGCACGCCTGCCAGCTCCGCAGCCGCCGCACCCGTGGTGGAAAAGGTCCCGGCACCCGTCAAGGCCGAGAAGGAAGACACCGCCAAGGCCGAGGCCGAGGCCAAGGCAAAGGCGGCCGCAGAAGCCGCCAAGAAGAAGGAAGCCGAGCAGGCTGCCAAGGCCGCCCAGGTTGTCGAGCCGGCACGCAGCGCCGCCACCCCGGCGTCGGAGTCCGCCGCCGGCCTGCTCGCCATGGCGCAGCAGATGCACGACAAGCACGTCGCCGACGGCGAGCAGCAGCGGGACAAGATCATCGCTGAAGCCCAGATCGAGGCCAGCAGCCTCGTCAACGATGCGCAGGAAAAGTCCCGCAAGATCCTCGGTGCCCTCGAGCAGCAGCGCTCCGTCCTGGAACGCAAGGTCGAGCAGCTTCGCGGCTTCGAGCGCGACTACCGCTCACGCCTGAAGGCCTACATCGAAGGCCAGCTCCGCGACCTGGACGCCCGCGGCTCCGTCGCGGCCCCCGAGGTTGGCGAAGCCAGCTAGGGCAAAAAGCAAGTATTCTGAAAGCCGGTGGCTGAGGATTCCTCGGCCGCCGGCTTTTCCCTTTTCCCGCAACGTGCCGGCACCGGCCCAGGTGCCCGGCGCTTGCCGGTACCTGAACCCGGTCCCCGCACTGGCTCCCGATCGAAAGCCCTATGACTGACGCACCATCACCAGACGCCATGCAGCCCGTCGAGGCGGCACAGCCCGTGCGCGCCCGTCCGCGGCGGGCAAAGCTGTTTGTCCTGTTCGCTGCCTTCGCGGTCTTCGCTTACGTGTTCGACCAGCTCACCAAGCTCTGGGTCACGACCACCATGACCGAGGGTGAGCGGATCCCCGTGCTTCCCCCGCTGCTGCACTGGTTCTACATCCGCAACTCGGGGGCGGCGTTCTCGATCGGCGAGAACGTCACTTGGGTGTTCACGATCATCATGGCGGCCGTGTCTGTCGCGATCCTGCTGCAGCTGCGCAAGCTCGGCTCGCTCTGGTGGGCCCTGGCGCTGGGGCTGCTGCTCGGCGGCGCACTCGGCAACCTGACGGACCGGCTGTTTCGCGAGCCGTCCTTCGCGATGGGCCATGTGGTGGACTTCATCCAGCTGCCAAACTTCGCGATCTTCAACATCGCCGACTCCGCCGTCGTCTCCGCCGTCGTGATCATCTGCCTGCTCACGCTCCGCGGAATCTCCCTGGACGGCTCACGCCACACGAAGGATACGGTGGCTAACGATGTCTGAGACTGCCTCAGGAAACGCCGCTGACATGGCGGCCGACATGGCCAGCGAAGCCGGCACCGCACCCGCCGGGCACCACCGCTTCACCGTCACGGAGGACCTCGCCGGTTCCCGCGTGGACGCCGGATTGGCCAGGCTGATGGACATCTCCCGCTCCCAGGCTGCCGTCCTGATCGCCGAAGGCAACGTCACCAGCAACGCAGGGAAGGTCGGGAAGTCCCTCAAACTCACCCTGGGCACCGTGCTCGAGGTCGTGGTGCCGGACCGCAGGGACCCCCTGGAAATCGTGGAGGAAGTAGTGGACGACCTGTTGATCCTGCTGGACGATGACGAATTTGTGGTCATCGACAAACCGGTCGGTGTGGCCGCGCACCCCTCGCCCGGCTGGGTGGGGCCCACGGTGGTGGGTGGCCTCGCCGGGCTCGGCTACCGGATTTCGACGTCGGGCGCCCCGGAGCGCGCCGGCATCGTCCACCGGCTCGACGTCGGCACTTCCGGTGTCATGGTGGTGGCCAAGACCGAAAATGCCTACACCGTGCTCAAGCGCGCCTTCAAGGAGCGCACCGTGGACAAGGTCTACCACGCCGTCGTCCAGGGCCTTCCCGATCCGCTGGCGGGCACCATCGACGCGCCCATCGGCCGGCACCCGGGCCATGACTGGCGGTTCGCCGTGACCGCGGACGGCCGTGATTCGGTGACGCACTATGAGGTCCTGGAAGCTTTCGGGAAAGCCTCACTTGTGGAGGTACACCTCGAGACGGGCCGCACCCACCAGATCCGCGTGCATTTCTCGGCCCTGCGCCACCCCTGCGCCGGTGACCTCACCTACGGTGCGGACCCGCGGCTGGCTGCCACCCTCGGGCTGACCCGGCAGTGGCTGCACGCCCGGGAACTGTCCTTCGACCACCCGCGGACCGGGGAGCGGGTGACCGTCGCCAGCGAGTACCCGCAGGACCTGCAGTACGCGCTGACGGTCCTGGAGTCCGGAAACGCCTGAGCCGCACGGCACGGGCCGCCTGAATCCACGGGGTTCTGGCGGGCCGCCCGTTGCCGCCGTTCCGTCCCGACCGCCGTGGCTGCACGCCGCCGTCGTGGCACGGCACTAGAATGGTGCGGTGACTTCCAGCAACGACTCGTTTGTCCATCTCCACAACCACACCGAGTACTCGATGCTGGACGGTGCCGCCCGGCTCGGTGAGCTGTTCGACGAAACCGAACGGCTCGGCATGCCGGCCCTCGCCACGACCGACCACGGCTACCTGTTCGGCGCCTTCGACTTCTGGAAGCGCGCAACAGACCAGGGCATCAGGCCCATCATCGGCGTCGAAGCCTATGTGACTCCCGGGACCGCCCGCACGGACAAGACCCGTGTGCGCTGGGGCGAGGAGCACCAGCGCAAGGACGACATTTCCGGCGGCGGCTCGTACACGCACATGACCCTCCTCAGCTACAACAACGTGGGCATGCGGAACCTTTTCCGGGCCTCCTCGATCGCCTCGCTGGACTCGGTCTTCGGCAAATGGCCCCGGCTGGACCGCGAGCTGCTGAACACCTACTCGGAAGGGCTCATCGCCACCACCGGGTGCCCGTCCGGCGAGGTCCAGACCCGGCTGCGGCTCGGCCAGTACCGCGAAGCCGTGGAGGCCGCGGCGGAGTTCCGCGACATCTTCGGGGCCGAGAACTACTTCTGTGAGCTCATGGACCACGGCCTGGACATCGAGCGGCGCGTCACCGGTGACCTGCTGCGCCTGGCCAAAGACCTGAATCTGCCGCTGGTGGCCACCAACGACCTGCACTACACGCACGAGCACGACGCTAAGGCGCATGAGGCCCTCCTGGCCATCCAGTCCGGTTCCACCCTCCTGGAGCCGACCTACGACAACGGCGGCTCGCGCTTCGCCTTCTCCGGCAGCGGCTACTACCTGAAGTCACCGCAGGAAATGCGCGAACTGTTCCGCGACCACCCCGAGGCGTGCGACAACACGCTCCTGATCGCCGAACGCTGCGAAGTTTCCTTCAACACCGGCGCCAACTACATGCCCCGGTTCCCCTGCCCGGAGGGGGAGGACGAAACGTCCTGGCTTGTCAAGGAGGTCGACAAGGGACTCCGCTACCGCTATCCCCAGGGCATCCCGGACAAGGTCCGCAAGCAGGCGGACTATGAACTCGAAGTCATCACCTCGATGGGCTTCCCGGGCTACTTCCTCGTCGTCGCCGACTTCATCAACTGGGCCAAGAACAACGGCATCCGGGTCGGTCCCGGGCGTGGCTCCGGTGCCGGCTCCATGGTGGCCTACGCCATGCGCATCACCGACCTGGACCCGCTGCACCACGGCCTGATCTTCGAGCGCTTCCTCAACCCGGACCGCGTCTCCATGCCTGACTTCGACGTCGACTTCGATGACCGGCGCCGCTCCGAAGTGATCGACTACGTCACGCGCAAATATGGCGACGAGCGCGTGGCGATGATCGTCACCTACGGCACCATCAAGACCAAGCAGGCCCTCAAGGACTCTTCCCGTGTGCTGGGCTACCCGTTCAGCATGGGCGAGCAGCTGACCAAGGCGCTGCCGCCGGCGGTCATGGCCAAGGACATCCCGCTGGCCGACATTCAGAACCCCCAGTCCAAGCGCTACAGCGAGGCCGGCGACTTCCGCCAGCTCATCAGCACTGACCCGGAGGCCGCCAAGGTCTTCGAGACGGCGCTGGGCATCGAGGGCCTGAAGCGGCAATGGGGCGTGCACGCCGCCGGCGTCATCATGTCCTCGGACCCCATCATCGACGTGATCCCGATCATGCGCCGCTTCCAGGACGGCCAGGTCATCACCCAGTTCGACTACCCGACGTCCGAGGGCCTCGGCCTGATCAAGATGGACTTCCTCGGGCTGCGAAACCTGACGATCATTTCCGATGCCCTGGAAAACATCAAAATGAACCGCGGCATCGACCTCGACCTTGAAACCCTTGAGCTCGATGACGTGGCGTCCTACGAGCTGCTGGCCCGCGGAGACACGCTGGGCGTCTTCCAGCTCGACGGCGGCCCCATGCGGTCCCTGCTCAAGCTGATGAAGCCTGACAACTTCGAAGACATCTCCGCCGTACTGGCCCTCTACCGGCCCGGACCCATGGGTGCCAACGCGCACACCGACTACGCGCTGCGCAAGAACAAGATCCAGGAAGTCATCCCGATCCACCCGGAGCTCGAGGAACCGCTGTCCGAAATCCTCGGCGGGACCTACGGGCTGATCGTGTACCAGGAGCAGGTCATGGCCGTGGCGCAGAAGCTCGCCGGCTACACCCTGGGCCAGGCCGATATCCTGCGCCGCGCCATGGGCAAGAAGAAGAAATCCGAGCTGGACAAGCAGTTCGCCGGCTTCTCCCAGGGCATGCAGGACAACGGCTATTCCATGGCCGCGGTCAAGACCCTCTGGGACATCCTGCTGCCGTTCTCCGACTACGCCTTCAACAAGGCGCACTCGGCCGCCTACGGCGTGATCTCCTACTGGACCGCGTACCTGAAGGCGCACTACGCGCCGGAGTACATGGCTGCCCTGCTGACCTCGGTGGGCGATGACAAGGACAAGTCGGCGATCTACCTCAACGAATGCCGGCGTATGGGCATCACGGTGCTGCCGCCCGACGTCAACGAGTCAGCCCTGAACTTCACCCCGGTGGGCACCGACATCCGCTTCGGCATGGGCGCCATCCGCAACGTCGGCGTGAACGCCGTCGAAGCCATGGTGGCGGCGCGCGAAAAAGAAGGCGCCTACACCTCCTTCAAGGACTACCTCCTGAAGGTCCCGGCAGTGGTCTGCAACAAGCGCACCATCGAATCCCTGATCAAGGCCGGTGCCTTCGACTCGCTCGGCCACCCCCGGCGGGCCCTGGCCATGATCCATGAAGAAGCGATCGACTCCGTCATCACCCTCAAGCGCAACGAGGCGATCGGCCAGTTCGACCTCTTCGCCGGCTTTGAGGACCAGGAGCCCGAGGCCTCGCTCAGCACCGAGATCCCGGACCTGCCGGAATGGGAGAAGAAGGACAAACTGGCGTTCGAGCGCGACATGCTCGGCCTTTACGTCTCCGACCACCCGCTGCAGGGACTGGAAGGGCTCCTGAGCCAGCACGCCGACAGGTCGATCACCTCGATCATCGCCGAAGACGGCCCGCCGGACGGCTCGATCGTGACCATCGCCGGCATGATCACCTCGCTCAGCCGACGGATCGCCAAGGCAAGCGGCAACGCCTATGCCCGGGCCGAAATCGAGGACCTCGCCGGTTCCATGGAGGTCATGTTCTTCGGCCAGGTTTACGGCCCCATCGCCTCGGTGCTCGCGGAGGACCTGATCGTGGTGGTCAAGGGCCGGCTGCAGCGGCGCGACGACGGCGCCGTCACCTTGAACTGCATGGAACTCTCCGTGCCGGACCTCAGCGACAGCCAGAACGGGCCAGTGGTGATCACCATGGCCACGCACAAGGCCACCGAGGCCGTGGTCACTGAGCTGGGCGACGTGCTGCGCACGCACCGCGGAAATTCGGAGGTCCGCCTGCACCTGCAGGGCGACACCCGGGTGGAGGTCATGGGCCTGCCGGTGCACCTGCGCGTCAACCCGAGCCCGTCACTGTTCGGCGACTTGAAGGTGCTGCTTGGCCCGACGTGCCTGGATAACTAGGACGGACCACCAGCCCCGGGCACTGGAACGGCCGGCCGGCCGGAGGCTAGATCTCGTAGTCGAGCGGAACGGGCTGGCTGTAGGCACCGGAGTGGTAGAGCAGGGGAACACCGTCGTCGCCGACCTGGCCCTCCACCACCTCGACCACCACGACCGCGTTGTTCTCGAAGGAGAGCCGCATCTGGACCTTGCCGATCAGCCAGCCGCTGACTCCCTTGAGCACGGGCACCTCGTGGGGTCCGAGCTCCCAGTGGTCGCCGTCGAACCGGTTGCCGGCCCGGGCGAAACGGTCGGCGAGCTCCTGGTTTTCCAGCCCGAGCATGTGCACGCCAATGTAGGTCGTGTTCGCCACGGCCGGCCACGAGCTGGAGGTCCTGGCCATGTTGAACGTAAAGCGCGGCGGCTTGGCGGACAGAGAAGCCACTGAGGTCGCCGTGAATCCGAACGGGACGCCGTTGTGGTTGGCCGTGATGATGGCCACGCCCGCCGCGTGCCGGCGGAACATTTCCCTGAATGTTCCCTCGAAACTACCTTCATCTGTGGCCACTGCGATCCAACTCCCTGCTGCACGTGCGTGTCGTACTTCTACTCTGCCAGCGTATTGCGCAGGGGAATCGAGTGCGGCATTTTCTTTACGTCTCCCGTCATGTGCTGCCGGCCGGCGTCATGCGCCGGGGGAATCCTTGTTACGGTTTGTTGCATGACACAGTCCGCAGTAGACGGCCCCGTCCACCACGCCGGGGAACCCGCACAGCCCGGGCGGCGTCCCGAGGGGCAGCCCGGGTCCGGGGGGACATGGCGGAAGGCCGCGGTCATCGCGGCCGCCGGCATCCCGGTGGGGCTGCTTTGGTGGCTTCTGGCGCCGTCGGGCCTGAATCTCCTGACCGGAAACCCGGATCTCGCCGCCGGCACCAACACCGCCACCTGGCTGCCCCGGGACCTTGTGCTGGCGGGGCTGTGCCTGCTCACAGGGTGCATTGCCGGGTCGTTCGTCGCCGGCAACAAGCACCAGCAGCCCGGCCCCGGCACCGTTGTCCTCGTGGTCCTCGCCGGCGCTGCCGGTGCGCTCATCGCGTGGGGAACCGGTGTGCTCAGCGCCCAATGGTGGGGAGCGCCGGCGGATACTTCGGCCAGCGCCAGCGTCGCCTTCTCCCTGCGCTCCTATGTGGTCCTCGCCATCTGGCCGGCAGCGATCGCCCTGGCCATCTTCCTGAACAGCCTCTTCCCGGGCAACGGCGGCAAACCCCGCCGCCGCGGGGCACGTAAAATGATCGGGTGAGCCTAACTCCTGACAGCCCCGTGACCCCGATGACCGCCGCCCTTAACTTCCGCACGGTGGACGTGCGCGGTGCGCACCTGTCTCTCGCCGGACTCCGCGCCGCCGTGCCCCGGGCACAGTCCGGGACGATGGCCGACGCCGAGGGCAAGGTGCTGGATATCATCTCCGCCGTCCGCGCGCGGGGCTTCGGCGCACTGCGGGAGCTGGCACTGGCTTTCGACGGCGTCGAGCAGACGCATCCCCGCGTCCCGGCCGAGGCGCTGCGTGCAGCCCTCGAGAACCTGGATCCCGCCGTCCGCGCGGCCCTGGAGGAGTCCATCAAGCGGGCCCGCGCCTTCGCCGACGCCCAGCGCCCGGCGAACATCGACGTCGAACTCGGAGAGGGCGCCGTCGTCAGCCAGAACTGGGTGCCGGTGGCGCGCGTGGGGCTCTATGTCCCCGGCGGCCTGGCCGTCTACCCGTCCTCGGTGATCATGAACGTGGTCCCGGCCCTGGCCGCCGGCGTCGAATCGATCGCCCTGGCTTCGCCGCCGCAAAAGAACTTCGGCGGCCTCCCGCACCCCACGATCCTGGCTGCGGCCTGCCTGCTGGGCATCGAGGAGGTCTACGCGATCGGCGGGGCGCAGGCCATTGCGGCCTTCGCCTACGGCATCCCGGCCGACGCGTCCGACGGCGGCCACCTCCCCGGGATCGACCCCGTGGATGTCGTCACCGGTCCGGGCAATATCTTCGTGGCCACCGCCAAGCGCCTGGTCAAAGGCGTTGTCGGGATCGATTCCGAGGCCGGCACCACGGAGATCGCTATCCTCGCGGACGCCACCGCCAGTCCGGCGCTCGTGGCCGCGGACCTTATCAGCCAGGCCGAGCACGACCCCAAGGCTGCATCGGTGCTGTTCACCGACTCCGAGGCCCTCGCCGCCGAGGTCCGCGTGGAGCTTGAGCGGCAGGCCGCTGCCACCAAGCACTCCAGCCGCGTCCGCGAGGCACTCTCGGGCCCGCAGTCCGGGGTGGTGCTGGTCGAGGACCTGGAGCAGGGCATCGCCGCCTGCGACGCTTACGCCGCGGAACACCTTGAAATCATGACCGCCGACGCCGCCCGGGTGGCCGGCCGGATCCGCAGCGCCGGTGCGATCTTCGTGGGGGACTACAGCCCCGTGAGCCTGGGGGACTATTGCGCCGGCTCCAACCACGTGCTGCCCACCAGCGGCACCGCGGCCTTCTCCTCCGGACTGAACGTGACCACGTTCCTGCGCGCCATCCAGGTCATCAACTACACCCGCTCCGCGTTGGAGCAGGTCAGCGGCCACATCGTCAGCCTCTCCGGCGCGGAGGACCTGCCGGCGCACGGCGAGGCCGTCACGGTGCGGTTCGCCGCCCGGTAGTTCAGGACCCAGACCACTACATGTAGTAATTACAGGCTTGTTATTCAGCTACATCTAGTCGTAAACTGAGGTCACAGCGGATTGCGACAGGGGAGGAACCGACATGTATTGCCCGTTCTGCCGGAACCCTGATTCGCGCGTCGTGGACAGCCGGATCGCCGACGACGGCTCCGCCATCCGGCGCCGCCGGCAGTGCCCCGAATGCGGCCGCCGGTTCACCACCGTGGAAACCACAAGCCTGACCGTCATCAAGCGCTCCGGGGTCGGCGAGCCGTTCAGCCGCAGCAAGGTCATCAACGGCGTGCGCAAGGCCTGCCAGGGCCGCCCGGTCACCGAAGACGACCTCGCCCTGCTGGCGCAGGAAGTCGAGGAGGCGATCCGGGGCTCCGGCGCCGCCGAAATCGAGGCACACGAAGTCGGGCTGGCGATCCTGGAGCCGCTGCAGCGTCTCGACGAGGTCGCCTACCTGCGGTTCGCCAGCGTCTACCAGGCCTTCGAATCCCTCGAGGACTTCGAATCGGCGATTTCCCTGCTTCGCCATGAGGCAGAGACCAAGGGCCGGGACGGCACGAGCCCGGACAAGCGGCCGCTGCAGGCGCCGTCGTAAATGTCCTGATTGTCCTGGCGACTGTGTCCCAGGATCCACCACAGACTCCGGTGGTGGCAGCGGAGGGGAAGCCGCAGCCACCACCGGCTCCACCTCACCGCTCCACAAAGAAATTGAGCTATCACTCCGGGTCGTTCCCAGCGTTCAGAACGGCCTGGAGTGATAGCTCAATTGGCTTTAATCCCGCGATGGGCCTTTATTTGGCCAGCTTGTGCTTGAGGGCAATCTCGATGGCGGCGCCCACGATCCCGGCGTCGTTCTTCAGCTCGGCCGGGACGATCGGCGTCCGCAGCTTCATGTGCGGCAGGTACTCGTCCGCACGCTTGGAGATGCCGCCGCCCACAATGAAGAGCTCAGGGGAGAACAGGAATTCCACGTGGGAGAAGTAGCGCTGCAGCAGGACGCTGTACTGTTCCCAGCTGAGGCCCTCGCGCTCACGGGCCACGGCTGAGGCCTTGGTCTCGGCGTCGAATCCGTCGATCTCCAGGTGGCCGAGTTCGGCGTTGGGAACCAGCTTCCCATCGAAGATGAACGCCGAGCCGATGCCGGTGCCAAGGGTGATCACCAGCACCGTGCCGGCGACTCCCTCGCCGGCACCGAAGCGGGCCTCGGCGAGTCCGGCGGCGTCGGCGTCGTTGATGACCTCCACCGGGCGGCCGAGACGCGCCGTGAGCATGGCATCGATGTCGGCTTCCAGCCACGACTTGTCCACATTCGCGGCCGAATGGACCACACCGTGCTGGATGATGCCGGGGAAGGTCACTCCCACGGGGCTGCTGGCGTCGGGGGCATCGGAGCGGGCAGAGAGCTCGGCGACAACCTGCGCGACGACTTCGGCCACGGACTCAGGGGTGGAGGGCTGCGGCGTCGGGAAGCGCACCCGGTCGCCGATTAGCTTCCCCTTCTTCAGGTCCACGATCCCGCCCTTGATTCCGGTCCCACCGATGTCAATGCCGATCAGGGGGGCGTTCTTCTTCGACTTTTCGTCCTTCTTGGCCAATGTCGTTCCGTTCGTGGCAGGGGCGGGCTGTAGTGACCGGGCAGGGCCGGTGCTGAAAGAGCGGGGTGGTTCCGGGAACTAGCGTGTGGAGCGGGCGGTCAGGGCAGCGTGAGGACCTCGGCACCGGACTCCGTCACGAGCAGGGTGTGCTCGAACTGGGCGGTGCGCTTGCGGTCGCGGGTCACGACGGTCCAGTCATCGGCCCACATGTCCCAGTCAACGGTGCCCAGGGTCAGCATTGGCTCGATCGTGAACACCATACCGGTTTCCATGGTGGTGTTGTATGCCGGGGCCGCGTCATAGTGCGGAATGATCAGCCCGGTGTGGAAGGCTTCGCCAACTCCGTGCCCGGTAAAGTCGCGGACCACGCCGTAGCCGAAGCGCTTTGCGTAGGACTCGATGGTCCGGCCGATCACGTTGATTTCGCGTCCGGGAGCCACGGCCCGGATGGCGCGGTTCAGCGATTCCCGGGTGCGCTCGACGAGGAGGCGGGATTCCTCGTCGACGTCGCCGACCAGGAAGGTGTAGTTGGTGTCCCCATGGACGCCGCCGATGAAGGCCGTGATGTCGATGTTGAGGATGTCGCCGTCCCGGACCACCGTGCTGTCCGGGATGCCGTGGCAGATGACCTCGTTGAGGGACGAACACAGGGACTTCGGAAAGCCCCGGTATCCGAGGGTGGAGGGGTAAGCGTTGTGGTCCAGCAGGAACTCATGGCCCACCCGGTCCAGCTGGTCGGTGGTGACGCCGGGTTCGACGTGCCTGCCGACCTCCACGATGGCCTGGGCGGCGATTTTGGAGGCGATCCGGATCTTCTCGATGGTCTCCGCCGACTTGACCTCGGACCCCGTGAACTTCGCAGGAGCCGGCTTGCCCACATATTCCGGACGCGGGATGGACGGCGGCACGGGAAGGTGCGGGCTCACTGTCCCCGGGACCAGCGTGCCGATGGGTGCAGTTGAGGCTAGAGAAGGCATAGATTGATCATATAAGTAGCCGGGCTCGCCCCGGAAAATGCAGCCCGGAAAACACACCCCGGAAAACACGCCCGGACACGCTCCGGGCCATGAAGGAGCCCCGATGCCCGAATACTGGTACAACGTCAACACCCACGAGATCGAGGAAGACGCGATGTCCGACTGGAGCCAGCTGATCGGACCGTACAAGACCCGTGAGGAAGCCGAACACGCGTTGGAAAAGGTCAAGGCGCGCAATGAGGCTTGGGACAAGGACGAGGACGACTAGCCCGTACGGGCCTGCTGCGCCCGCGGGAACGTCCCCCGGCGATCGCGGGCACGACACCGCACAGGCTGACTGATTTTTCCCAGCCCCTGATTCTCACCCTGTGAGGGTGGGTGCGAGCCGGTTGCCGACAGCCATACTGGGAAAATGCCGACGCGCGTTGCCCGCACCCGCGGCGCCCGAATCTCAGACCTCGCCAGGCTGGCCCTCGCCTGGGCTGCCTCGACTGTTGCCCTCATCATCACCGGCGCCCTGCTGCCAGGGTTCTCTGCGGCCAGCTGGTGGTCATACGCCGCCGTGGCGGCGGCAGCCGGCCTCGTCGGCCTGGTCCTGCGCCCCGTGCTGGTGGAGATCTCGGCCAGGGTGGGCTGGGTAGCAGTGCTTCTCACCGCCCTGGTGGGGCAGGCCCTGATCATGTACGTCGCCATCCGTCTGGTGCCCGGCATCGAGTCGACGCCGTTGACAGCCCTCGCCGCTACCTGGGTCAGTGCCGTCGTGGGCACGCTCATTTCGTGGGCCACCACAGCCGGAACCGATGACGGCCTCATCACCTCGCTGGCCGGACGGGCACGCCGGCAGGAAACGGTGACCGATCCGGAGGTTGACGGTGTCCTGTTCGTCCAACTCGACGGGGTGCCTTTCCCGGTGCTGCAGTGGGCAATCCAGTCCGGGGGAGTGCCCCATCTCCGCCGCTGGCTGGCCTCGGGAGATTACCAGTTCCGTGAATGGACTCCCCAGCTGCCTTGCACGACGCCGGCGAGCCAGATGGGCATTCTGCACGGCACGGTCGACGGGATCCCGGCCTTCCGGTGGTATGACCGTGAGCTCCAACGCGTCCTGGTGGCCAACCGTCCGGCAGACGCCCGGGTGATTGAGGACAGGCACAGCACCGGCCAGGGACTGCTCTGCGACGACGGCGTCTCCATCTCGAACCTGTTCACCGGTGACGCGCCCCGCTCGTTTTTGACGATGAGCCGGGTAGAGGTCCGGCGCGGCTCGACCCAAACCCGCCGGGCGTTCGCCTGGTTTTTTGCCACCCCGAACGGCTTCATGCGCAGCTTCACGCGGACCGTCGGCGAGATCTTCAAGGAGCGTTGGCAGGCCCGGAGACAGGTCAAACGTGACCTCAACCCGCGGGTGCGGCGGGACTGGACCTTCGCCCTGCTGCGGGCAGTCACCAACGGTCTGCTGCGGGACCTGAACACGGCGCTGGTGGCTGAGGAGCTGCGTCGCGGCACGAAGAGCATCTATGTCGACTACGTTGACTACGACGAGATTGCCCACCACGCAGGCATGTTCCGCCCCGAGTCGCTTGCAGCCCTGGATGGCTTGGACCGCACGCTCGGCGCCTTGGCCGAACTCGCCGGGTCCGCTCCCCGCCGCTACCGGCTGGTGGTGCTCTCGGACCACGGCCAGTCCCAGGGCACGCCGTTCGCGGACAGGTATGACCAGGCGCTTGGTGATCTGTGCGCGGAACTGATGCAGGAACACGTTCAGAACGTGGACGCGTCCGTCGAGGGACTCGGGCGCGCGGACTCCATCGCCGGCGACGTTGCCACTGGCGGATTGTCCGGGAAGCTCGCCGGCCGCGCCGACAAGGTGCTGACCAAGGCACAAGAGACGCCGGCACAGCAGACTTCCGGCCCAGGCAGCGCGGAGGATCCGGTGGTCGTGTTGGGCTCGGGCAACCTGGGCCTGGTGTACCTGCGGGGTGACCGGCGCCTGAGTCTCCAAGCCCTCGAGCATCGGTGGCCTGCCCTGGTCCCTGGCCTGGCGGCCCATCCCGGCGTCGGGTTCGTGGCCGGCATCGATGAAGAGGGCGGGGCGTGGGCGATCGGAAGCGCCGGGCGCGTCAATATCACCAGCGGGGCGGTGGAGGGCACCGACCCGCTGGCCGGTTTCGGGCCGCATGCGGCGCGGGTGCTGAATCTCGCGCTGATGCACCCCGAGGCTCCGGACCTCTATGTCAACAGCGCGGTGGATCCCGTGACCGGCGACGTTGCAGCGTTCGAAGGCCTCGTGGGATCCCACGGGGGTCTGGGGGGTTGGCAGGACCGCGCCGTGCTGATGGGCCCGGCCGATCTCATGGCGGGGCTGCCCGAGCGGATCGAGGGTGCCGGGGAACTCCACCAGGTGCTGGTGGCGATGCTTGAGTCCTGTGGCCAGCGCGCCACGACGGCGTCCCGCAGCTGAGCGACCACCTGGGGGATTTCCCCCGGGCGGGTCCAATCCGGGGCCAGGGGCTTACGAGGGCGCGACCCAGGACTGGCCGGGAGCGAGGACGACTGCCGTGCAGCCGGGAGCCTGTTCCGCCACGGCAGTGGCGAACCGGTGGCCGGGCCGCTCGAGCCAGCTCCGGGCAAAGTAGGTGACGAACGGAGGGTGCAGCGTCCCCCAGTGCACCGGCAGGGCGAACCGCGCGCCGCTCATCGCGACAGCCCGGGCGGCGGTTTCCGGAGTCAGGTGTCCCGCCGAGAGCCTCGGCCCCCACCCCCAGACCGGCACCAGGGCGACATCGATCGGCCCTCCAGCCATGGCGGGGAGCGCGGCCATCTCCGGGAACAAGCCCGTGTCACCCGCGATCCACACGATGCCCGATTGGCCGCGGACGAGTTGGCCATTGGCGTCGTTGGGTCGGTGCGGCATTGGCCGGCTGTGATGCTCGGCCGGCACCTGGCGAATCTGGACGCCGCTGCCGACTGGGGTCCAGCCGTCGCCCAAGGAAACTGTGTGCGCCAGCTTTCGGCGACGCAACCAGGCCACGTTCGCCGGCGCGCTCATCAGCGGTGCCCCGCGCAGCATGCGCAGGGAGCGCAACTCGGCGTGGTCGTGGTGCAGGTGGGAGAGGAGCACCGCGTCCGGTCGGTCCCACGAGACCGGGTCCGGACGCGGTGCCAGGCGTCGGAGCAACCCGGCATGGGAACGGAGCAGCGGATCGGTCAGGATCCGAACCCCGTCGAGATCCAGAACCACCGTGGAGTGACCAAGCCAGGTGATTCTCATGTCGGGCGTGCCCGTTTTCGTGTCAGGCCAAGGCCTTTGCCTTGAGGGAATCAAACTCGGTCTGGTTGATGGCTCCGGAATCAAGCAGCGCCCTGGCATCGGCGATCTGGCCGGCCGGGCTGGCCGTCGAGCCTGCGGCCTGCTTGATGTACTCCTGCTGGGCAGCCTGCTGCTGGGCCAGCATCTTCATCTGACGATCGGTCATGCTCCGGCCCCGGGCGATCAGGTAGATGAGGGCGCCGAGCCAGGGAACGAAGATCAGCAGGATAACCCAGCCGGCCTTGGCCCAGCCGCTGAGCTCGTGGTCGCTGAACAAGTCCATCAGGCAGCGGAACCACACCATCAGCGCAGCGATCCAGATGAAGAACCAGAAACTCCAGAGCAGAACGTCCCAGAAGCTATTCGTGTCCATCGATACTCCTCGAATCGTGTCCGCCGCAGCCTGACCCTGCGCTTAGCGCATGAAACCGTCCGGGCCGGCGGAACATCTTGAGGTCCTAATGCAGACCTTATTGGTCAGCCTGCCCGCACCTGAGGCGCAACGCATCGCCCGTGAAGGATGAGGTCTTGCAAAAGAGTCCCCGGATCCGGAAGGTCAGGGGCTCGCTGGAGCGGAACTAGAAGGAGTGTTCCGGGCCGGGGAACTGGCCTGAGCGCACGTCGTCGCCGTAGGCTTTTGCGGCGTCACTGAGCGACGTGCGGAGGTCGGCGTACTGTTTGACGAATTTCGCCATCTTTCCGCCGCGCAAACCGGCCATGTCCTGCCACACCAGAACCTGTCCGGTGGTGGCGCTCCCGGCCCCGATGCCGACCGTGGGGACGTCGACGGCGGCATCCACGGCGGCTGCCGTGGCGGCCGGGACCATTTCCATGAGCACGCTGAACGCGCCGGCGTCGGCCAGCGCGACGGCGTCGTCGATCAACCGCTGGGCGTCATCTCCGCGGCCCTGGACGCGGTAGCCGCCGAGGGAGTGTTCGCTCTGCGGGGTGAAACCGATGTGCGCCATGACGGGGATGCCGGCCTGGACCATGGCGCGGACGGTCTCGGCGTAGAACTTTCCGCCTTCGATCTTGACGGCGTGGGCCAGGCCCTCTTTCAGGAACCGGACTCCGGTGGCAACAGCCTGCTGGGTGGAGACCTCGTAGCTGCCGAACGGCAGGTCAGCGATCACCAGGGCCCGCCGTGCGGAGCGGGCGACGGCCCGGCACAGCGGAAGGAGCTCGTCCACCGTCACGGGAAGGCTGGTTTCGTTGCCGAAGACGTTGTTGGAGGCCGAATCGCCGACCAGGAGCACCTCGATGCCTGCCTGGTCAAAGATTTCTGCGGTGTACTGGTCATACGCAGTGAGCATGGCGAAGCGTTCACCGTTCACCTTGGCCGCCTGGAGATGATGCGTACGGATCCTGGCCGCCGGTTTCCGGGCCGCCTCCGCAGTCCCGCCGGTGCCGCCGTGGGCGGTCCCGCCTGTGCCACTGGCCGACGTGCCCGAAGAGGCGGCCGCTGAAGCCGCTGCCGGGCCGCTGCCGTAGGGGGCCGCAAGTTCTGCGGGCGTGCTGGAATCGGAGCTGTTACTTGAGGCCATGCCACGAGCGTAGTGCGAGACGAAGTGCCGCAGCTACCGCGGGTTGCCCCCGCCCGGCGTGAATCACGTCACACGGGCGGCCTGCGTGGCGGCACAATGGCCCCTCCCGCCGCGAATTCGTCCGGCTTTGTGTTAACGGTGTGTTACGCGGGGGTCCGGCTTCAGCAATCGGTGGCAATGCTTAGTAAAGTGAACCGTGAGCAGCCGCGGGGCCCATGAATGCCGGGCCTGGGGCGGATGGAAGAACCGGAAAGAGGCCAGTATGGACCGCCAGCAAGAGTTTGTCCTGCGGACGATCGAAGAGCGCGACGTGCGGTTTGTGCGCCTGTGGTTCACCGACGTCGTGGGATCACTCAAGTCCGTAGCCCTGGCCCCGGCCGAGGTGGAAGGCGCCTTCGAGGAAGGACTCGGATTCGACGGTTCCTCGATCGAGGGCCTGGCCCGCGTCTTCGAATCCGACATGCTGGCCCAGCCGGATCCGGCCACGTTCCAGATCCTGCCCTGGCGCGGCGAGACCGAGGCCACATCGCGGATGTTCTGCGACATCCTGACCCCCGACGGCGAACCTTCCGCCGCGGACCCGCGCAACGTCCTCAAGCGCACCCTGGCCAAGGCCGCGGACATGGGCTTCACCTGCTACACCCACCCCGAGATCGAGTTCTATCTGCTCAAGTCCCAGGAGCCGGGCCCGGACGGATCACCGATCCCCGTGGACGAGGGCGGCTACTTCGACCACGTCCCGGGCGGCGTTGCCCAGGACTTCCGCCGGACCGCCGTGACCATGCTCGAATCGGTGGGCATCTCGGTGGAATTCAGCCACCACGAGGCGGGCCCGGGCCAGAACGAAATCGACCTGCGCTACGCCGACGCCCTGCAGACCGCGGATAACATCATGACGTTCCGCACGGTCATCAAGGAAGTCGCGCTGCAGCAGGGCACCTATGCCACCTTCATGCCCAAGCCCTTCACCGCCCACCCGGGTTCGGGCATGCACACCCACTTTTCCCTCTTCGAAGGGGACACCAACGCCTTCTACGAGGCCGGTTCCGAGTTCCAGCTTTCCGAGACGGCGCGCCAGTTCATCGCCGGCATCCTCAAGCACGCCCCCGAATTCACGGCCGTGACCAACCAGTTCGTCAACTCCTACAAGCGGCTCTGGGGCGGGGGAGAGGCGCCGAGCTACCTGAGCTGGGGCCACAACAACCGCTCCGCCCTGGTCCGCGTCCCGCTGTACAAGCCCGGCAAGGGCCAGTCCGCGCGGATCGAATACCGTGGCATCGACTCCGCCGCCAACCCCTACCTGGCCTACGCCGTGCTGCTCGGTGCCGGCCTCAAGGGCATCGAGGAGGGCTACCAGCTCCCCGCGGCGGCCGAGGACGACATCTGGTCGCTGAGCTCGGCGGAACGCCGCGCCATGGGACACGACCCGCTGCCGGCCAGCCTGCACGACGCCATCCGGACCATGGAGGATTCCGAGCTCATGCCGCAGATCCTCGGCGAGCAGGTGTTCGAGCACTTCCTGCGCAACAAGCGTGCAGAATGGCAGGACTACCGCCTCCAGGTGACGCCCTACGAACTGCAGCGCAATCTCGGCATTCTGTAGGTTGCCCCGATGAGCCTGGCACGACGCCTCATTGCCGCCGGCTTCAGCGATCTCGACAAGGGCGAGCGGTTCCTGGCGGCCCGGGAACTGGAGGGACTCGACCAGGATGCCCTCTTTGCGGGGCTGCAGCTGGCGGCCAACCCGGACACGGCCCTGCAGTCCCTGGTCCGGCTGATCGAGAAGCACCCGGAGCTGCGCAAGCTTGCCGTCGCGGACCCGGAAAGCAGCGAACCGCTGTACCGGGTCCTGGGGGCCTCCGAGGCGCTGGGCGAGTTCCTCATCCGCCACCCCGAACACCTCGATGCCTTCGACGTGCGGGTCAGTCCGGAACCGATGGCCGCGGACGCCGTGGCCCTGCGGACGCGGCTGCTGCAGTCGGTGCGGGCCGATCCCAAGTCTGCCCGGCCGGTGGCGGCCCTCAGCGGTCAGGAAGCCTACACGGCCCTGCGCACCGCCTACCGGCGCGGGCTCGTGGAGCTCGCCATCAAGGACCTGTGCGCGGCCGATCCGCTGGACTTCATGCCGGCCGCGGGTGCGGAACTGGCGGATCTCGCCGGCGCTGCGCTCGAGGCGGCCCTCGCCGTGTCCCGAGCCGAGGCGGCGGAGAAGTTCGACGCCGCGGAGGTGGCCGACGTCGGCCTCGCCGTGATCGGCATGGGCAAGTGCGGTGCCCGCGAACTGAACTACATTTCCGACGTCGACGTCATCTACGTGATCGAGTCCGGCACGCTGGAGGAGACCCGGGCCACGACCATCGGCACCGTCCTCGCCTCCGGGATCTCGCGCGCGATCATGTCCACGAGCCGCGAACCCGGGCTGTGGGAAGTCGATGCGAACCTCCGGCCCGAGGGCAAGTCGGGGCCGCTGGTCCGGACCCTCGCCTCGCACGAGAGCTATTACGCGCGCTGGGCCGAGAGCTGGGAATTCCAGGCCCTCCTGAAGGCCCGGACCATCGCGGGCGACACCGTCCTGGGGTCCCGCTACGAGGCAGCCCTGACGCCCCTGATCTGGTCTTCGGCCGGCCGGGAGGGCTTTGTCGAATCCGTCCGCGCCATGCGCCGCCGCGTCACCGAGCACATTCCAGCCGATGAGGAACAGCGGCAGATCAAGCTGGGCCGCGGCGGGCTGCGCGACGTCGAATTCACCGTCCAGCTGCTGCAGCTCGTGCACGGCAAGTCGGATGAATCCTTGCGCTGCCGGGACACCACCTCGGCCATCGCCGCGCTCTCCGCCGGCGGGTATATCGGCCGCTCGGACGCCGCGGAGTTCGACCGCGACTACCGCTACCTGCGGCTGCTCGAACACCGGATCCAGCTGTTCCAGCTGCGCCGGACGCACCTTATGCCGGTGAACGAAGCGTCATTGCGCTCCCTCGCGAAGGCGGTGCTGGGACCTTTCTCCGCCGAGCGGCCCAAGCCGGACGCCCTGGTCGCCGCATGGCGAAAAACCAAGCGCTCCGTGCGGGAACTCCACGAACGAATCTTCTACCGCCCCCTGCTCAATACCGTCGCCACCCTGAGCAGCGAAGAGGCACGCCTGACCCCGGAAGCCGCCCAGGGCCGCCTCGCCGCCCTCGGTTACCTCGATCCCCCCGGCGCCATGCGGCACATCGAGGCCCTCACCGCCGGCGTGAGCCGGCGCGCCGCACTCCAGCGCCAGCTCCTGCCCATCCTGCTGGACTGGCTCGCCGACGGCGTGGACCCCGACGCCGGGCTGCTCGCCTTCCGGCGCGTCAGCGAGGCCCTCGGCACAACCCACTGGTACCTGGGCATGCTCCGGGATTCGACGGCCGCGGCCGAGCGGCTCTGCCACGTGCTCGCCAACTCCCGGCTGATCGCGGACCTGCTGGAGGTTTCGCCCGAATCAGTGGCGTGGCTGGGCACGGACAAGGAACTGGTGCCGCTGAGCTTCGAATCCCAATGGCTCGAAATCACCTCGAAGATGTCCCGGCACGCGGACCCGGAGAGCGCCATGCGGCTGATCCGGCTGATCCGGCGCCGGGAAATCCTCCGGGTCGCCATCGCGGACAGCGCCGGGCTGCTGGAGCAGGACCAGGTGGGGGAAGCCCTCGCCGACACGGACCGGGCCGCCGTGCTGGGGGCCCTCCGCGTGGCGGAGACGATCATCACCGCCGGGGAACCGCTGAAGACCCACGTGCTGGTGGTTGCGATGGGCCGTCAGGGCGGCCGGGAGATCGGCTACGGCTCGGACGCCGACGTCATGTATGTCCACCGCGGACTCCCCGGCGTGCCGGAAGAGGAGGCACAGGCTCAGGCCCTGCAGATCGTGGGCAAGCTCTCCAGCCTGCTGACCCAGCCGCTCAAACCGGCGATCCTGGCCGAGCGGGTACTCGCGGTGGACGCGGACCTGCGCCCCGAGGGCAAGAGCGGGCCCATGGTGCGGTCCCTGGAGTCCTATGCCGAGTACTACCGCCGGTGGTCCCTGGTCTGGGAGGCCCAGGCCTTGCTGCGGGCTCGCCCCATGGCCGGCGACGACGCCCTGGCCGAGGATTTCGTGGCGCTGATCGACACCATCCGGTACCCGGAGTCTTTGTCCGACCAGGACGTCCGGGAGGTGCGGCGGGTCAAGGCCAGGGTCGAGGCGGAGCGCCTGCCGCGCGGCGCCGATCCCGCCCGTCACCTGAAGCTTGGCCGGGGCGGGCTGAGTGACGTCGAGTGGCTGGCCCAGCTGCTCCAGCTCCGGAACGCCGGCCGGCACCCGGAGCTGCGGACCACGTCCACGGTGGACGCGCTCGAGGCGGCCGCGGCCCTGGACCTGATGGACGCGGGGGACACCGTTATCCTCCTGCGGGCCTGGCGGCTGGCGAGCCGGATCCGTTCGGCCAACGTCATCTGGACCGGCCGGCCCTCGGACCTGCTGCCCTCCTCCCGCCGCGACCTTGAGGCGGTAGCCCGCTGGTGCGGCTACGGACAAGGCAATGCCGCGGCGCTGGAGGAGGACTACCTGCGGTTGAGCCGGCGCGCCCGGGCGGTCTTCGAGCGGGTCTTCTACGGCCAATAGGGCCCGACGACGGCCTGCCGGCTGCTGACAGGGCCTACTGACACATGCTGCGGGCGGTGCTACCTTGGGCCAATGGCCAGGCAACTTTTTGTGAACCTTCCCGTCCGGAATCTGGATAAGACCGTTGAATTCTTCACGGCGCTGGGATTTTCCTTCAACCCCGACTTCACCGATGAGAACGCCACCTGCATGATCGTCAACGATGGCGCGTACGTGATGCTGCTCGTCGAGTCCTATTTCAAGACCTTCACTTCGAAGTCCGTCGCCGCTACGGCCGGCACCGCCGAGGTCATCATGTCCTTCTCGCTGGAGAGCCGCGAAGCCGTGGACGAGGTCATCCGTACCGCCCTGACCTCCGGGGGCACGGCATCGGAGGAGGCCCAGGACTACGGCTTCATGTACACGCACAGCTTCCAGGACCCGGACGGGCACCTCTGGGAAGTCTTCTGGATGGATCCGGCCGGACCGCCCAAGGACGCTGCGCTGTAGCCCCTTTCCTGGAGGCGGCGGGCGCCGCCGGCGCGGGTACGCTGTCTACATGTCTGGACATGTATGGCTGCTGCCTTTGAAGAATCTCGACGACGACGCCCGGGCCATCAAGCTTGGGGAGATCGCGCTGCTGGAGCTCGGCGCAGGGCAGCAGAAGTTCGTGGGGGACCCGCTGCGGATGATGCTGATCGGGCTCGAGGAAGAGTCCCGGCACCCGTTCGCCGTGGATGAGAACGGGGCCGCCGTGGGAGTCCTGACGCTCCAGGCTGGGGCGGCGACCCTCGCGGGCTGGCCAGAGGACCACACGGCCTGGCTTTTGCGGGGCTTCCTGATCGACCGGCGGCAGCAGGGCAAGGGCCTCGGCACCCTCGCCGCGGAGGCCGCTGTGCGGGAGGCCGCCAAACTGACGGCGGACCTCGGCAGCGGCCAGGCCGGCGTCGTACTCTCCGTCAACGAACTGAACCCCGGCGGCCAAGCCGCATACCGCAAGGCCGGATTCGAGGACCGCGGCCGCTACGAAGGCGGCGACGCCGGCCCGCAGCGCATCATGTACCGGGCATTCTGACCGAAAGCGCATCTTGACTGGGACGGTGTGTGCCTCAGTATTGAACCACGATCAGCCGCTGGAAAGGTGCATGATGGGTCACTCGCAGATGCAGGTAGAACCGGTCATCCAGGAGCTCCACATCCCCGCCGGGCTGGCAGGACCGGTTGAGTTGACCATGGACGTACGTTGTTTCCTTGTGCCGCACACCGGGGGATTGCTGTTGATCGATACGGGCCTCAAGGGCAGCGCGGATGCGATTGCGGCGGCCTTGGACCGTGTCGGGGCAGCATGGAGTGACATCACCGACGTCGTCCTCACCCATTGGCATCCGGACCACGTCGGCGGCCTCGGCGAAGTCGTGGAACGGAGCCCGTTGGCAGCGATCTGGACGGGCGCGGCGGACGTTTCCCAGATTCCTTCCGCGGTGCCGCTGCGCCCGCTCGTGGAACGTGACAGGATCCGCGATATTCAGATCGTGCAGACGCCTGGCCACACGGCAGGACACATCAGCTTGCTGCATGACGACGGACTGCTGTTCGTAGGGGACGCTGTGGGGACAGCCGGAGGTGTGATGCGACGGGCGCCGGAGCAGTTTACAGCGGACTCTGCGCGGGCCGAAGAGTCGCTTCTGAGACTGAGCTTGCTGGAGCCGGACAGGATGCTCTTTTCCCACGGACCGGAGATCCCCGATCCCGTAGGGGAATTACGCCGGCTTCTCGCCGTCAACGAGGGTTGACGCCGCTCCCTGCGTCAACTAACGTTGACGCAGGAGGTGCTTCATGCAGACATTGATAGGTTCCTTGGACGGCAAAGGGCGGGCCGAGGCGCTCTACGCCGTGGCGGAACTCCACAAAGAACTGGCACGCACGGAAACCGAAGTGGTGCTGCGTGCCCGGCAGGCCGGACTGTCATGGGAGGCCATTGCAGTGTGCCTTGGCGTCAGCAAGCAGGCCGTGCACAAGAAGTACGGAAAGCGCTGAGGTGCTGGAAAGCGCTGAACCAAGGCCGGCCCCAATGCCGCGGCCGGACGCCCGAGGTGACTCGCAGGTCCTAACTTCCCTTTCGGCCCACGAATCGGATCACCGTGGCGCGCAGCGGTCGGATTACCCAGACCAGGCCCGCAACGATCAGCACGCCGGCGATGGAGAAAAATAGCGGCAGCGGGTTTGGGCGGTCGGTACTGGCCTCTTGTGCCGTGGCAACGGGAGGTCGGGGCGTGGATGGCGCTGCCGGGCTGGCCGTGGCAGGCGGTGCCGGCTTCGCGGACGCGGCGTCGGCCGGGGCAGCCGCCGTGACCCGGCCGGCAGCGTCAGCGACGTGCGAATCGGCAGGCAGGGCAGCCTGCGGCTGGACGAAACCAACGCTGGCACGCGCAGGAACGGCGGTGTTTGCGGGGGCAATCCGGGTTGTCGGCTGGACTGTCCTGAGCTGACGGATGGCCTGTTTCCCGGGCCGCGCCGGAGCGGGAGCCTGTCCGGCTGGGGCCTGGGCGGGTGCGTGCTCTCCGGGTGCGTGTTCTGCGGGTGTCTGTTCTGCGGGTGCCGGGGCCGGTTCGGGAGCGGGCTGACCGCCATCGTCAACCGCGTCGCCCTCAACGATGTCGACGTACAGCGACGATTGGGTATTCGGCCCGTGTCCCTGAGCCGTTGCGGTAACCTGGGCCCGGATCCGATGGCCCTGGTCCGAGGCCACGACAGTGTAGGTGGGTGCGGTGGCCCCGGTGATCGGCTGGCCGTCCCGCTCCCACTGATAGAGGAGGGAAATCGGCTCACTGTCGGCATACCAGCCGCCGCTGCCCTCCACACTGAGAGTGTCGCCGACCGTGGAGCCGCCAGAAAGCCACATTTCATCTGTGGGCTCGATATACCCGCGGGTAACGACCGTGGACGTGTTTGATTTCGATACGCTGCCTTGGCCTTGGCGGCCGCCGGTCACCTTGAGGGTAACCACTTTGCCCAGGTCGGCAGTCCTGATCTTGTAGCTGTCGGTGGTGGCTCCCTCGATGTCCACCCCATCGGCTTGCCACTGTAACGCCACAACGTCGGTGGACCAGGTGCCCAAATCGTCGACGTCCAACGAGAATCCGACCCTCGTCCAACCCGACACAGATGGAGCCTCGCCGGTAATGATGATGGCTGGCCGGGCCGTATACGCTGCGGTGTTGGTTGCACTGACCTTCGGGGACGGGAGGGTAGTCTCCACCCCATCCTTGAGCCCAGGGGCGGACCCAGTCACGCGCAGCGTTAGGGACCGGCCGTCGTCGGGCGCCGTGATCTCGTAAGTTTCGCCCTGGGCGCCGGGGATGTTGACCCCGTCGCGCAGCCACTGAAACTTCAGCGTTTGCGCCCGCTCCCATTCGCCGGGATACGACGTGAGTGTCTGTCCCGCTTTGAGGATGCCAGTGAAGGTCGGGCGTTCCAACGCCCGGACCATGGTGCGGCCCGTGGCACCTTCGCCGAAGTCCCGGCACCTCTGCCCGGTTGCGGAGTCCCAGCAGGCGACGGCCGCCTGGGTCGGGCCGGCGAAGCCGACCGTGGACAGGATAATGGCGGCGCCGGCGGCTGAAGCCGCACGCGACAGAGTGCTTTTCAAATATTCCCCCAAAATAGTGCCCTTCGCCGTGACCGGGAAGGGACAAAGGGAAATGCTACAAGAAAGATGGCGCAATATCGATGAATCAAGACCGACTTATTCCCGATATTTCCGGCCAAGCAAAAAAGCCCGCCCGGGCTGCCATGTGTGGCAGACCGGACGGACTCTCCTGGCACTGTGCGGTGCGTAGCCCCTTGGGACTAGACGCCGTAGTAGAGCTCGAACTCGTACGGGTTCGGGCGCAGCGAAAGCGGACGGATCTCGTTCTCGTACTTGTACTCGATCCAGGTGTCGATCAGGTCCTGGGTGAAGACGCCGCCGGCCTGCAGGAACTCGTTGTCCTCGGCCAGTGCATCCAGGGCCTCCTCGAGGGTGCCCGGAGCCTTGGGGATGTCCTTGGCTTCTTCGGCCGGGAGCTCGTAGAGGTCCTTGTCGATCGGAGCCGGGGGTTCGATCCGGTTACGGATGCCGTCGATGCCGGCCATCAGCTGGGCAGCGAACGCCAGGTACGGGTTGGAGGAGGGGTCCGGCGCGCGGAACTCGATGCGCTTGGCCTTCGGGTTGGAGCCCGTGATCGGGATACGGATACCGGCGGAGCGGTTGCCCTGCGAGTAAACCATGTTGACCGGGGCTTCGAAACCCTTGACCAGGCGGCGGTAGGAGTTCACCGTCGGGTTGGTGAAGGCCAGGACAGCGGAGGAGTGCTTCAGCAGGCCACCGATGTACCAGCGGGCGGTGTCGGACAGGCCGGCGTAGCCCTTTTCGTCGTAGAACAGCGGCTCGCCGCCGGTCCACAGCGACTGGTGGCAGTGCATGCCCGAGCCGTTGTCACCGAAGACCGGCTTCGGCATGAAGGTCACGGACTTGCCCCAGGCATCGGCGGTGTTCTTGATGACATACTTGAACTTCTGCAGGTCATCAGCCGCGTGGGTCAGGGTGGTGAACTTGTAGTTGATTTCAGCCTGGCCGGCGGAGCCGACTTCGTGGTGGCTGCGCTCGACCTCAAGGCCGGCCTCATCCAGGGCAACACACATGGCGTCGCGCAGGTCGGCCTGCTTGTCGGTGGGGGAGACCGGGAAGTATCCGCCCTTGACCGGGGTCTTGTAGCCGAGGTTTCCGCCCTCTTCCTCACGGCCCGAGTTCCAGTGTGCTTCCTCGGAGTCGATCTTGTAGAAGCTGCCCTGCGGGGAGGACTGGTACTGGACGTTGTCGAAGACGAAAAACTCGGCCTCGGGAGCGAAGAACGCGGTGTCGGCAATGCCGGTCGAAGCCAGGTAGGCCTCCGCCTTCTCGGCCACGCCGCGGGGATCGCGGTGGTACGGGTCACCGGTACGCGGGTTCACGATCGAGAAGTTCAGCGCAAGGGTCTTCTCCATGCGGAACGTGTCGATGAACGCCGTCGTGACGTCCGGGATGAGCTGCATGTCAGACTCGGCGATGCCCTGGAAGCCGCGGATCGAAGATCCGTCGAAAAGCTGGCCGTTGACGAAGAAGTCGGCGTCAACGCTCTTGGCAGGCACGTTGAAGTGCTGCTGAACGCCCGGGAGATCGGTGAAGCGGATATCGACGAATTTGATGTCTTCGTCCTTGATGAACTTGAGGACTTCGTCCGCAGTCTTGAACATCTATGCTCCTTACGCATATGAAAGATCTGGCCGTCAGGCACATTTGTCCAGCGCAGTCCAACGGCGGAGAAGGCAAAAAAAGCTTCCCCGCTTCGCAGTCGCTAGCAACTGTTACCACCCTAAGGACAAGGGATTTCCCCGCAGTGTCCGCATTGTTTCGGGGAGGTTACAGAATGTCCTGACACGTAAACGCTAGTCGCCAGTCCACACTGTGGCCTATCCGGTCCACAATGTGACACCCTACCGCCCACACTGTGGACAGCCCAGAGCCGATAAGCTTGGAGGGTGGTTGATCGCAAAGACATCGGTTCATGGCTCACCGGGCCGGACACATCCGGCATCTCCAGGTACCCGGGGGAGCGGCTCGGGCTGCCCGAGTCCGGGGCGGGATCGATCGCCCGTGCCGGCCGGCGCATCCTGGCGATCTGCATTGACTGGGGCATCGCGCTGTTGATCAGCAATTTCGCCTTTGGCGGCGACTCCTGGGCGACGCTTACCGTGTTTGCCATCGAGCAGATCCTGCTGATCGGCACCCTCGGCTACGGCATCGGCCACCGGATCGTGGGGATTCACGTGGTCCGGCTGGGCGGCGGCCCGGCGGGTCCACTCGCGGCCCTGGTGCGCACCCTGCTGCTGTGCCTCGTTATCCCGGCCGTCATCTTCGACCCGGACCAGCGCGGCCTCCACGACAAGGCCATGAATACGGTGCTCGTCCGGACGTAGCAATCCACGGCCGGATGCACGACGGCGGTGCCAGGCAACGGGGCGCGGCGGGCCTTCGTCCGCTTGCCACGAACGGCCGCTAACTTCCCCGCATAGCGGCCATGTGCGTCAGATGGGCACAGCGATGGTGCCGGGGCGCACAGAAACCCGAGGTCCTGGGCGGAGCTAGACTCCCGCGGTCTCCTGGGCCGGCGTCGGCGCAGCCTCTCCGGACCGTTCCGTCAGGTATCCGTGGCGGCCGGCCCAGCGCTCAAACCACACCGTCGCGAAGGGGAAAACGGCGGAGAGCCCGGCGAGCAAGGCAACCCGGAACGGCCAGCGCAGCATTGCCCACAGGCTCAGTGCCGCAATCGCGTAGCCGATGAAGAACGCCCCGTGGATCGGACCGGCAATCTCCACGCCGAGTTCCGTCGTCCGGGTGATCCATTTGAGCACCATGCCGAGCAACAGAGCGGCCCAGCTGAACGCTTCGGCGATCGCCAGTCCCCGGAAAATGCGGATCATCGTGGCGGTCGAGGGAAGTTTCATGCGTATCTCCTAAGTTCTTGCGTCCGTTTTCGTGGCGTCCGGTGTTGCTCTATCCGGTACCTTGCGTCCGTTGTCCCGGGTCCGGTGACCCGGCGCCGGGCGGCCCGACGTCGGGCAGTATAAGAAACGCCCCGGCTGGCGGCCTGAGGTGGCCGTGAACCGGGGCGAATCTGTACTGCGGGCAATTCCGTCATGCGGTGCGGTACTGCCGCCCGCCTAGCGTCCGCGGGTGGGACGGGCCTTGTAGGGATCGATGCCCTTCGGGATGGGCAGGCGGCCGCCAAGCGAGGAAATGCGCTTCGACACGGCGCTGACCTCAGTCTTGGTCAGTTCGCCCTTGAGCTTGTTCATCTTCCGGGCGATCTGGCTGAGCGGCACCTGGCCCTCGCCGCGGCCGCTTTCGATCACGTGGATGGTGACGTTGGGCAGGATGCGCGCAAGGCGCTTGCGCTCGGCATCGACCAGCGGCTTGACCCGGTTGCTGGGTCCTTCGCTGACGAGCACGACGCCGGGACGGCCGATGGCGCGGAAGACGGCATCCTGCGTGCGCGGGTTCACAGCGACGGGCTGGTCCTCGGTGATCCAGCCGCGCTTGAGCGTGCCCAGTGCGGCACCCGAGGCGCCGGGCTGGTTCTCGATCTGCGCGAACGCGGCGCGCTCGGCACGGCGGGACAGGATCAGCGTGGCCGCAAGGGCACCCAGGGCGATGCCGATGATCAGACCGGTGATCCAGTTGTCGAGCAGGAAACCGACCAGCAGGCTGAGCGCAACAACACCCAGGAACGCCAGCAACATGAGCCAGGGAACCATGGGATCGTGGCGGCGGGTCATCTGGAAGACCTCGCCGATCTGCTTCAGCCGGCTCGGCTTCTTGGCCTTTGCTTCCTTGGGCTTACGGGAGAAAAGACCGCGCTTCGGAGCTTCGGAAGCCGGGCTGGAGTTGCTGGGATCAGGGGAATTCGCCATAGTTCCTTAATTCTACGTGATGGACGGCCAAGGGCCGGCACCGAAGTCATCCGGTGCCGGCCCTTAAGTGGAAGGGTGTCAGAGCAGGGTTCAGGAATGTGCCGCGAGCAGCGAGCTGGCTTCCTGGCGGGTGCTTCCGGAGCTTTCGATGTGGGCGAGCTGGGCCGGGATTTCCCAGCCTTTCTTGCGCATCGCGGTGGCCCAGAGCCGGCCGGCGCGGTAGGAGGAACGCACCAGGGGCCCGGACATGACGCCCAGGAAGCCGATCTCGTCGGCTTCGTGCTGCAGGTCCACGAATTCCTGCGGCTTGAGCAGGTCCCGCAGTGCCTCGGAGATTTCCTCGCGGGTCTCGCCCATGCCGAGGATCAGGTTGGACTTGGTCACCATRCCGAGCTTGCGGCCCTGGGTGATGACGTCCAGGGACCGGTCGTAGCGGAACGCSGGGCGGATSCGCTTGAAGATCCGGGGCACGGTCTCGACGTTGTGGGCGAAGACCTCGGGCTTGGAGTCGCAGATCGCCGCGATGTGCTCGGGCTTGCCGGAGAARTCGGGGATCAGCAGTTCGACGCCGGTGCCCGGGTTCAGTTCGTGGATCTTGCGGACCGTYTCGGCGTASAGCCAGACGCCCTCGTCGGCGAGGTCGTCGCGGGCCACRCCGGTGACGGTGGCGTAGCGCAGSGCCATGGCCTGGACCGAGCGGGCSACCTTGGTGGGYTCGAACATGTCCACGGGGGAGGGCTTGCCGGTGTCGATCTGGCAGAAGTCGCAGCGCCGGGTGCATTCGGAGCCGCCGATCAGGAAGGTGGCTTCCTTGTCTTCCCAGCACTCGAAGATGTTGGGGCAGCCGGCCTCCTCACACACCGTGTGGAGGCCYTCCTTCTTGACGAGGTTTTTGAGCTGGACGAACTCCGGGCCCATCTGGACCTTGGCCTTGATCCATTCCGGCTTCCGTTCCACCGGTGTGGCCGCGTTTCGCTGCTCAATGCGCAGCATCTTCCGGCCTTCTGGTGCCAGTGTCACAGTA